>NZ_FPIX01000006.1:0-18732 GCF_900119205.1 Pseudomonas sp. NFACC16-2
CGCGTGGGAACGCCGCCAGGGACGCTCCGCGTTCCGCTTCTGCAAGGTGACGCGGAGCCTCACGGGATGCATTACCACGCAGAGCGTGGGAACGAGCAAGTTGGGGGGCTGTGGAAGATCGTTCCTCACGCTCCGCGTGGGAACGATCGACATCAGTCACTCAGCAGACTCAACAATCGCTCACGCGCCACTTCCAACTCGCCGGAATCCGGTTGGGCCGCGGAGACAATCGGGGTGGAATAGAGAAACAGCAGCATCACCGCCAGACGCATCGCCATGGTGTCGATCCTTATCGGCAAAGGAGTCAATTTGTCAGCGTCAAATTTAAACACATGGCTAAGTGATATTACAGCTGGATTTTCCAGAAACGGCGAAGCCTGCGATCTTTTCTCTTGCACGTGGGGTCAGTGAAGATGAAAAGATCGCAGGCTTCAGTCGTTGCGCGCTATTTCAGTGTTGGGTCTTGTGGTCCAGCGCCGCATAGAAGTTGGCGCTTTGTTGCAGGTATTTCTCGGTGTAGCTCTGGGTGCGATTTTTCTTGTCGTTGATCTCGACGCTGGCACTGGCGGGCAGCGCCACGGTGGCAGAGATGGCGGAAGCGGCGATCACGGAGAAGAGATTCAGATTCATGGCGGTAGACCTCGGATTCAGTTGGCTGACTTGCCCGGTTGGGCCGTGAAGCAAACTTACGCGCCGAGGCGTCCTGCGTTGAAATGCTTTACATCACTTGCGAATATCAGTCTCGTTGATACAACGGCGCAGGCCCCGAAAAACGGGGCCTGTGGTCTATTGACGGACCATGAACTTCAAATCGCTGGGCGCATCCATCGGCATTTTCTGCACGGTTTTACCCAGCAGGCCGGTCTTCGGATCGCGCTCGATCACCACGATCTGGTTGCTCTTCTGGTTGGCAATCAGCAGGAATCTTCCACTCGGGTCGAGGCTGAATTCCCGCGGATGGTCGCCTTCGACCGAGCGCCGCTGCAGCTCTTTGAGCGTGCCAGCGGCCGGGTCGATAGCTAATACCAGCACTTCGTTGGTGGTGCCACGGTTGCTGACGTAGAGAAACTTGCCATCCCTGGACGCGTGCAGCGCAGCCGCCGCCCTGCCCGGCTGGGGTTTGCCGGCGGCCAGGTCGACCAGTTGACGCTGGGTCAATCGGCCGTCCTGATAGTCGAACACCGCCACTTGCGCGCTCATTTCCATGGTCAGCCAGGCGTGCTTGCCGTCAGCGCTGAACAGCAAGTGACGCGGGCCGCTGCCGGGTGGCAACTGCACGAAGGCTGGATCGGCAGCGGTCAACGGCAGCTCTGGATTGGCCTTGGGGTCGTAGCGGTAGATGTATACCTTGTCCGCCCCCAGGTCGTTGGCGAACACGTACTTGCCATCGGGCGAGGACACTGCGGCGTGGACGTGAGCCGACATCTGCCGCTCGGGGTTGACCTTGCTCGGCTGATGACTGCTCAACTGCACCACCGGCGCCAGCTTGCCATCGGCGCCCACCGGCACTACTGCCAGGGTGCCGCCTGGGTCTTCCACGACCGAATAGTTGCTGACCAGCAGGTATCGGCCATCACCGCTGAGGCTGGAATGGGTCGGCTCGTTGCCCAGGGACTGCACCTGATTGATCAGGCTCAGTTCATGGGTCTTCGGATCAATGGCGTAGCTGCTGACCTTGCCCACCGGGTCGTTCTGGCCCGGCCCGTTTTCGTTGACCACGAACAGACGGGTCATGTCCTTGGAAAGGGTCAGCCACGACGGGTTGTCTGTCTTGATCACTTGCAGCGGGTTGGCATCGAGCCGACCGGTGCGACTATCGAATTGCATCCGGTAGATGCCCTGGCTCTGGCCGGCGGTGTAGGAACCCACCAGCAGTTGATGGCGCTCATCGGTGCCTGCCTGGACGCCCATGGCGCCCAGGGTGCCGGCCATCAGCAACGGCCAGAGACTACGCATTTTCATCTTCGTCGTCCTCGTCGTGGCCGCTGGTAGCTTCCACGCACTCCAAGTGGTGGTCGCCCGAATCGCTGGTAATGACCCAGTGATTCAAGGCCTTGTCGAACGTCGCGGCCTGCATCTGCGCCGGCGTGAAGCGCCAGTGCTCGAGGGTGCGGCCGTTCATGCACTCGACGTGCAGTTGGTCCTGCTCATCGAGGGAAAAGTCGAACGCGTGCAACCCATCGATAATCAGCATGTCGCAGGATTCGAGGGCTTGCAGCAGGGGGGCGGTTACGGCAGTCATGGTGATCAGTCGGTCGTTGGGAAAGCATCCATGATAACCCAATGTGCCAGTGGACCTTGGGCCATCACTTCAGACGCGAGGTTGACTGGACAATCGCCATCGCGAGCAAGCTCGCGATGGCGGCAGTCCATCAAACCTCAATGCAACGGCCCCACCGCGATCAGAGCGCCTCGCGCCCCGGCACGCCATCCACCAACCGCAGAATCCCCAGCGGGTTGGCGTTTTTCAGCGGCTCCGGCAGCAGGCTGTCGGGATAGTTCTGGAAGCACACCGGGCGCAGGAAACGATCGATCGCCAAGGTGCCCACCGAGGTCCCCCGGGCATCGGAGGTCGCCGGGTAAGGCCCACCGTGAACCATCGAATCACACACTTCGACCCCGGTCGGATAACCGTTGAGCAGGATGCGGCCGACCTTCTGTTCCAGCAGCGGCGTCAATTCACTGAACCGTTCGAAATCCGCCGGCTCGCCGATCATCGTGGCCGTCAGTTGCCCGTGCAGGCCATGCAGCGCGGCGCTGAGTTGCGCCTGGTCCGCCACTTCGACAAACACCGTGGTCGGGCCGAACACTTCTTCCTGCAATGCTTCGTCACCGTTGATCAGCAGGCTGGCGTCAGCCTTGAACAACTGCGGCTGGGCCTGGTTGCCCTGCTGCTCGCGCCCAGCCAGGTGCTCGATGCCGGGATGAGCCAGCAATTTCTGCAGGCCCTTGCCGTAGCTTTGCAGCGTGCCGGCATTGAGCATGGTCTGGGGCGCCTGGTCACCGATCAGTGCGGCTACCTGCTGGGTGAAGGCAGTAAATTGCGGCGAACGAATGCCGATCACCAGGCCCGGGTTGGTACAGAACTGACCGCAGCCCTGCACCACCGAGGCGGTCAAGTCGCGCGCGACGCTCTCGGCGCGGGTCTCCAACGCTTGGGGCAAGACGATTACCGGGTTGATGCTCGACATCTCGGCAAACACCGGGATCGGCTGGGGCCGTGCGGCCGCCATGTCGCACAGGGCACGCCCGCCCTTGAGGGAACCGGTGAAACCCACGGCCTGGATCGCCGGATGCTTGACCAGCCACTCGCCAACGCCACCGCCGTAAATCATGTTGAACACACCCGCCGGCATCGCGGTCTTTTCAGCCGCGCGGATGATCGCATCGGCCACGTGCTCGGCGGTCGCCATGTGGCCGCTGTGGGCCTTGAACACCACCGGGCAACCGGCCGCCAGGGCCGACGCCGTATCGCCACCGGCGGTGGAAAACGCCAGGGGGAAGTTACTGGCGCCGAACACCGCCACCGGTCCCAGGCCGATGCGGTACTGACGCAGGTCCGGACGTGGCAACGGCGTGCGTTCCGGCAAGGCGCGGTCGATACGGGCACCGTAGAAATCGCCACGACGCAGAACCTTGGCGAACAGGCGCATCTGGCCGCTGGTGCGACCGCGCTCGCCCTGGATCCGTGCCGCCGGCAGCGCGGTTTCACGGCAGACCACGGCCACGAACGCATCGCCCAAGGCGTCCAGTTCATCGGCAATGGCCTCGAGGAACTCGGCCCGGCGCACCGCGCTCAGGCTCCGGTAAGCCGGATAAGCCGTAGCCGCAGCCTTGGCAGCGGCGTCGACTTCTTCGGCCGTGGCCTGGATGAAATCATGGGGCAAGGCCTCGCCGGTGCTGGCGTCGACGCTTTGCAGGCGAGTCTGGCCGGCCGCGCTGCGCGCCCCGCCGATGTAGTTGTGGCCAAGGATCTGGTTCATCGCAAGTCTCCTTTAAAGTGTGCCGATAGTACCCGGGTTGAACACCGCGTCTACCGGGGCAATGCCGTTGACCAGCGGCGCACCGAATTCAGCCTGGCTGATTTCGAACACATCCCCCGGCTGGGTGCGGATGCCGTCGGCGAACGACAGGGTCGCGGTGCCGAAGAAGTGAACGTGCACGTCCCCCGGCCGCAGGAACTGACTGTACTTGAAGTGATGGAACTCCAGGTTTTCGAGGCTGTGGCACATGTTCGCCTCGCCGCTGAGGAATTCGTTCTGCCACAGCACTTCGCCATTGCGCAGGATACGACTGGTCCCGGAAAGATGTTGAGGCAGTTCACCGACGCGAAGTTCCGGGCCAAAACTGCAACTGCGCAATTTCGAATGAGCCAGGTACAGGTAATTCTTGCGCTCCATCACGTGGTCGGAGAACTCGTTGCCCACGGCAAAGCCCAGGCGATAGGGCTTGCCGTCATGGCCGATGACATACAGGCCGCTGATTTCCGGCTCTTCGCCGGCGTCTTCAGCAAAGGGCGGCAGCGGGAACGGATGGCCCGGACGAACGACGATGCTGCCGTCGCCCTTGTAGAACCATTCCGGTTGCACGCCGGCCTGCCCAGCCTGGGGTTTACCGCCCTCCACGCCCCATTTGAAGATGCGCATGGTGTCGGTCATTGCGCTTTCGTCGCCGGCCTGCTGGTGCATCTTGTCCCGGGCCGAGGCGCTGCCCAAGTGGGTCAGGCCGGTGCCGCTGACCAGCAGGTGCGCCGGATCCGGGTGATCCAGCGGAGGCAGGATGCGCAGCTCGCTGAGCAACCGGGCGTAGTCATGGCCGACGCCCAGGCCCAGGCTATTGACCTGCTGCTCAAGCTTCACGCCCGCGTCGATGGCCGCCAGCGCCAGGTCGCGCACGGTGCGAGCGCCCTGCACTTCCCGCACCTGGTCGCCGTCGACCACACCGACGCGGCGTTCGCCGTTAGGCAATTCGAACTGAACTAAACGCATATCTTTCTCCTTGTAAGCAAAACTTGAATAGGCGTAGCAGGCTTTTGTGGCGAGGGGATTTATCCCCGCTGGGCTGCGAAGCAGCCCCCAAACAGCAACTCGGTGTGCCAGGAAGATTGAGTTCGCTACTTTAGGGCTGCTGCGCAGCCCAGCGGGGATAAATCCCCTCGCCACAAAAGCTCGCTCCCACAGTGACCTCAGGTACGCGTCGCTCCCCGGGCACTGGCCGCGAACTGATCCGCCGGCAGCACGTGCTTGCGCTCCAGCAACCGATACACCACCCCGGTCAACACCAGGCCGAACACCATCACACAGGACAGGAAATACAGCCCCGAAGCCAGGTTGCCGGTGTACTCCTTCAGCGCACCGATCACAAACGGGCCGATGTAGCCGCCCAGGTTGCCCACCGAGTTGATCAGCGCAATACCTGCCGCCGCACTGGCACCGGCAAAGAAACGCCCCGGCAAGGTCCAGAACACCGCGGTGCAGGAAAACAGCGCGAACGCCACCAGGCACAGCGCCGCCAGTTGTAGCACCGGCACCGACAGCCAGGCGCTGAGGAACAGGCCAATGGCGCCCAATACATAGAGCACGGCCAGATGACCGTAGCGATCGTTCAAGCGGTCTGAACTGCGGGGAATGATCAGCAAACCGATGATGCCGAAGATGTACGGCACCGACGACACGAAGCCGGTCACCAGGTCGCTGCCACCGAATTGCTTGATCAGCGTCGGCAGCCACAGGCCCAGGCCGTAGATGCTCAACGTGACAGGTAGGTAGAACAGCGCCAGCAGCAGGACCCGCTTGTCCTTCAGGGCGTGCAGCGGGTTGCCGTGGCGGGTCTGGCCGTATTCCTGCAAATCTTTTTTCAGCTCACCGGTCAGCCAGTCCTTCTCGGCCTGATCCATCCATTTCACTTGTTGCGGGCCGTCCGGCAAGTAACGCAGCACCGGCCAGGTCAACAGCACCGCCGGCAGGCCGATGACGATGAACAGCCACTGCCAGCCGTGCAGGCCAAGGATGCCGTCCATGCCCAGCAAGCCACCGGACACGGGGCCGGTGATCATCATCGCGATGGGTTGGGAAAGAATGAACAAGCCCAGGATCTTGCCGCGATGGCGCACCGGGAACCACTGGGTGATGTAGTACAGCACGCCCGGGAAGAACCCGGCTTCGGCCGCGCCGAGCAAAAAGCGCATCACATAGAAGCTATGCGGGCCTTGTACGAACGCCATGCCGATGGTGATGGCGCCCCACGTGATCATGATCCGGGCGAACCAGCGCCGGGCACCGAAACGCTCCAGCATCAGGTTACTGGGGATTTCCAGCAGGAAGTAGCCAATGAAAAACAGCCCGGCACCCAGGCCGTAGGCGGCGTCGCCGATACCAATGTCGGCGCCCATGTGCAGCTTGGCGAAGCCCACCGCGGAGCGGTCCACGTAGGCGATCAGGTACAGCAGGATCAGGAAGGGAATCAGTTTCAGCGTGATGCGACGAATAAGCCGCAATTCCTGGCTCATGGGACCGGTCTCCGATTGTTGTTGTTATGGAACCTCGGGGGACTTCTCTCGCGAATGACCGCCAGGACAATCCCTCCATTGACTCGGACTATATAGTAATACTATTTACCCAACAACACTTCCAAAGCGCGCAATTTGCGCTTATGTTACGCTCAAGCTCGAACAATATAGTCATACAATAAGAGAATCGATCATGTCTGATAAGAAACCCTCCCTGCGCTCGGCCCAATGGTTTGGCACCGCCGACAAAAACGGCTTCATGTACCGCAGCTGGATGAAAAATCAGGGCATCGCCGACCATCAGTTCCACGGCAAGCCGATCATCGGCATCTGCAACACTTGGTCAGAGCTGACGCCGTGCAACGCGCACTTCCGGCAGATCGCCGAGCACGTCAAGCGCGGCGTGATCGAGGCCGGGGGCTTCCCGGTGGAATTCCCGGTGTTCTCCAACGGCGAATCGAACCTGCGCCCCACCGCCATGCTGACCCGCAACCTGGCGAGCATGGACGTCGAAGAGGCGATTCGCGGCAACCCGATTGACGGCGTCGTGCTGCTCACCGGTTGCGACAAAACCACCCCCGCCCTGCTGATGGGCGCCGCCAGTTGCGACGTGCCGGCCATCGTCGTCACCGGCGGGCCGATGCTCAATGGCAAGCACAAAGGCCAGGACATCGGGTCGGGCACCGTGGTCTGGCAATTGAGTGAGCAGGTCAAGGCCGGCACCATCACCATCGACGACTTCCTCGCGGCCGAGGGTGGCATGTCCCGCTCGGCTGGCACCTGCAACACCATGGGCACCGCCTCGACCATGGCTTGCATGGCCGAAGCCCTCGGCACGTCGCTGCCGCACAACGCGGCCATTCCGGCGGTGGATGCACGGCGTTATGTGCTGGCCCATATGTCCGGCATGCGCGCCGTCGAGATGGTCCGCGAAGACCTCAAGCTGTCGAAAATCCTGACCAAGGAAGCCTTCGAAAACGCCATCCGGGTCAACGCGGCCATCGGCGGCTCCACCAACGCGGTGATCCATCTCAAGGCCATCGCCGGACGCATCGGCGTGCAACTGGACCTGGACGACTGGACCCGCATCGGTCGCGGCATGCCAACCATTGTCGACCTGCAGCCATCCGGGCGCTTTTTGATGGAAGAGTTCTACTATGCCGGTGGCCTGCCCGCCGTGCTGCGGCGTCTCGGCGAAGCCAACCTGATCCCCCACCCGAATGCCCTGACCGTCAACGGCAAGAGCATCGGTGAGAACACCAAGGACGCACCGATCTACGGCCAAGACGAAGTCATCCGCACCCTGGACAACCCGATCCGCGCCGACGGCGGCATCTGCGTGCTGCGCGGCAACCTGGCGCCATTGGGGGCGGTGCTCAAGCCGTCCGCCGCCACTGCCGAACTGATGCAGCATCGCGGTCGCGCGGTGGTGTTCGAGAACTTCGACGAGTACAAGGCCCGGATCAACGATCCGGAACTGGACGTGGACGCCAGCTCGATCCTGGTGATGAAAAACTGCGGGCCCAAGGGTTATCCGGGCATGGCCGAAGTCGGCAACATGGGGCTGCCGGCCAAATTGCTGGCCCAGGGTGTGACGGATATGGTGCGGATTTCCGATGCGCGCATGAGCGGCACCGCCTACGGCACCGTGGTCTTGCACGTGGCGCCGGAAGCCGCCGCCGGCGGGCCTCTGGCCGCGGTGAAGGAAGGTGACTGGATCGAGCTCGACTGCGCCAGCGGGCGCCTGCACCTGGACATCCCGGACGCCGAACTCGCCGCCCGCCTGGCCGACATCGTCCCCCCGCAGCAACTGTTGGTGGGCGGCTACCGCCAGTTGTACATCGACCATGTGTTGCAGGCCGACCAGGGCTGTGACTTCGACTTCCTGGTCGGTTGCCGCGGGGCCGAAGTACCACGCCACTCCCACTGACCCATCCATCCCCCTGCGGGAGCGAGCTTTTGTGGGAGCTGAGCGTGCTCGCGATAGCGGTGTAACAGACAACATCCAATTGGCTATCACACCGACTGTGGCGAGGGAGCTTGCTCCCTCGCCACAAGGTAACCATGTTCCCGGACCAAACAGGTCACCAGGCCCAAGGGTTTGGCCTGATGAATATCCGCCGCGCCTGCTATCATGCGCAGCACCCCCTCGCACAGGATCGCGCCGCATCCCATGGATTACCGTAAACCCTCCGACCGCAAGAGCATGCACGCGCGCATCGTCCAGGAACTGGGCATGCAGATCGTTTCCGGGCGCTTCAAACCGGACGATAAACTGCCCGCCGAAGCCTTGTTGTGCGAAGAGTACGCGGTCAGCCGTCCGGTGCTGCGTGAAGCCACCCGCGTGCTGGTCGCCAAGGGCCTGGTGTATTCGCGCCCGCGGGTCGGCACGGTGGTCAAGCCTCGGCGGGAATGGCACATGCTCGACCCGGATGTCCTGCACTGGCTGATGCAGAGCAGCCCGCAAAACGAATTCTTCAACCTGCTGACCAGCGTGCGCAGCATCATCGAGCCAGCCGCCGCCGCCCTCGCCGCCCAGTTCGCCAACGAGGACGACATTGCTTCCATCCGCGAGGCCTACCAGCGCATGGAAGCGGCCCCGACCCCCGAGGCCGTGCTGCAACCGGACCTGGATTTCCACAGCCGCATCGCCGACGCCACCCACAACGACCTGCTCGCCAACCTGTGCAACATGTTGTCGGTCGCCATCGCCGAAGCGCTCAAGCATTCCAACCAGCGGCCTAACCTGCATGAGCTGGCGATGCCACGGCACAAGGCGATCCTCACCGCCATCGAAAACCGCGATGCCCTCGGTGCGCGCCATGCCACCCTGGTGCAACTGGACGATGCCCGCAGTGCCCTGAATGTGGTATTGGGCGCCGATCCCGCCTGATACCCATACCCTGGCCCGTCCGTGGCCTGGCACACATTCCAGCCGCCGCGGCGGTATCTATATACCGCCCGCGCGAGCCCAGAGGTCGATACTTTTCCGGCGTCATTTCCAACGCCCCATGAAAAGGATTTCTCATGAGCTCATCCTCCCCGGCTGACAGCCCTTCTGCGCTTGCACAAAGCGTCAGCCTGCAATTTTCCAGTCGTCCGACCTTCGAGCAGTTCGCACAACGCATGCTTGAACAAGCCATCCAGGAAAAGTACCCCACGCTGGTCTTCGATCTTTCCAAGACTCGATTGGCGACGCCCGATGCGGCCTCTCGCGGCTACTTGCTTGAACCCTTCATGCCTCGCGTCCTCGATTACCTGGCGCTGGGCACCCCCGTGGCGTTCGAGGATCGCAATGGGCGTCGCAGTTTCCTGTCCGACTCGCCACCGCGCCTTCTTGCGCCAGATGACGGGAAACTGGAAATGAAGGTCATTGAAAAGCTGCTGCTCGAATTGCCCTGGACCGTACCCATCGGGCTGGAGGACGCGCTGACTCGCTATTGGAACGCCAACATCGACACCGGCCCGCAGGACGACAAGCAGGACGGCACCAGCCGTTGGCAGTGGCTCAGCGAGGTACTGCGCAACCTTGCGCAGATCCGCAGCCTGCAACAACAGGACCTCACTGGGCAGGCCCGGGAAGCCCTGGGCCAGATTGTCCAATGGCCCGATCGGGAACAACGCTTTCGGCGCCACGGCCAATCGTCCGTCTATGCCTACAGCCTGGAGACCCGACTCACTCGGGACGGCTCCAGCAGTCTGTTGACCAGCAGCGACATCCTGTTGATCCAGTGCAAGAACAACGCGACGCTCTGGCTGCTTTGCAGCCCTGCGGGTGCGGTCCAGGTCTTTGACTCCCTGGAAGCATTCACTCAGCACTGGGGCACGCTGATCGCCAGCCAGTACATCGTCGACAGCGTCACCTGCCAGCGTAACGAGATCAGTGGCAACGCCTTCGAGACCCAGGCGGCCCTCATCCTGGAGCAGCAACTGGCCGACCTGCAGGCCGTGCAGTTGCCCGCGCGCATTGGCCTGCCCGACCTCCAGGCGCTCTATAACGAGTTGAGCGACCCTGCCCGCTATCTGCTCGACGCACCGCGCCCGATGCCGCTAACGTCGGCGCGGATCGCGCCCCTGATCCCCGACTGGTTGAAACAGGCGTCGGTCCTCGACAGGACGAAAATCCAGCAATACAGCCTCGCCTTGGCCAGCGCCAAGAAACGCAACCAAGGGCGCACCTTTCTCAGCGACATCCAGGATATCAAGGCCTTTGCCGCCGACGCCTTGCTCAAGAGCCTGCAACAAGCCAACGACAGCAGTCCGGCGAAGGCGCAAGCCAACCAATACCAGCCCGACGATGTGGAGCTGACCTTCAGCGCGGCGGCGGGCTATCCCGGAACCATCGGCATCGTCGAAAAAAGAACGATGAGCCTGACCGAACTGGCGATCAACAACCTCGTCGCCCGACCTGGCGTGGATCCGGTGCTCACTCATCGCCGGGGCCTGGCGCTGCCGGTGTGGCTGACGGCGGACTTCATCACCCGCAAGGGCGGCTTGATCGAACAGGTGGATATCGGCACGAGCTACCCACGCTACCTGCAACAAAACCTGCTGGACGATGGGCCTCGAACCCACGAGCGCCAGCGCATGTTTGCCGAAGAGATGCCCGCCCAGTTGCCGCTGGACGCCCTCAAGCAGATGCTCAACCAGGAAAACGGCATGACCCGCCAAGGCCTGGCGCTGATCGAAGCCCTCCTCAAGCCCGACGCCGATGAGCAGCGGGTCGCAGGCCGCCCCGTTGTCATTCGCCACCTGGCGTTCCTGCGCAAGCCCGAAGCCCACCCCGATACCGTGACGAACATGTTCATCATCGAACCGGAGGACGTCGCGACGGGCCCGCATGTGCTGTATCGCCCGCTCTATACGCCTTCGCTGCAGCAATATCCGACGCGCCAGGCCTTGCTGCAAGCCATCGTCGTCCCCGGAGACCTGCAGCAGAGTGTCCTGGCCTGGATGTCCGACGCCGCCCGCCCGATCTATGCCAATGGCGGCTTCCAGGAGCCCCATATCGTGCGCTTCTACCAGGGCGATGAATTCAGCCTGCCTGAGAAGCCAGCCCCGGCCACCCTGGCGGTCGACAGTGTCAACGACGAGCTGCGCCAGTTCCTGCGCAACGGCGAGCTGATGCAATACCTCTATGGCAGCAACGCGCGGGCCCTGGTCACCCAGGCCGACCGGGATTCGGTTTCCAACAGCGAAAGTCGCTGGGCCGTTCTGCTGCATGGCGGCAGCCTGCTGTTCAACACGCTGCTCTTGCCCTTGCTACGCGGTCCAGCCATGGCCACGGCCTGGCTATGGAACCTGATGGCCAGCGCCAGTCAGGACATTCCGTCGCTGAGCAGCGAAGACTCGGTGACGCGAGAACTCGCCGCCGTCGATCTGTTGCTCAACCTCGGCATGCTCCTGCTTCAATTCCCCTCCATCAGTGCACCGCCTCATGCCCCCTTGCCCGAAACGCTCAAGGAACAGGCGATGCGCCCTCCCGCGCCGCGCATCATCCCGGAGCAGTGGCCCGCACCCGCGCCACCGAGCATTCATGAAGGGGCGGTGACCTTGCCAGGGGAACGCTTTGGGGACAGCGGCGCAAACCTTGACCTCAGTTTCGCCAGCGCCCGCCGCCGGCTGACAGCGGAGCAGCTCGCCCGCCTGCAGCGCTTTCAGGTAAGCCGCCCGGCGTCCCTGCCCGAGCCGACAAAATACGGCCCCTACACGGGCCTGTACGTCATCCGGAACACCTGGCACGCCCTGGTGGATGGAAAAATGTATCAGGTGACCCCGGAATCGGACGGCAGCGCGATCATCGTCAACCCGCTCGCCCCGCGGGATCCGGCCCAGAACGGTCCCGTATTGCAAGCGGATGCCCGCGGCAACTGGTCCATCGACCTGCGTCTGCGCCTGCGTGGGGGCATGCCGCCCAAGCGCCTGGCCAAACTGCGGGACCTCAAGGCCCAACGCGCGGCCGAACTGAGCGAGCTGCTGAAGAGTTATTACAAGGACGAGGCCGATCGGCAACGCGCCATCGACACTGCCCAGGAAGTCATGACCAGGACCCAGGCAGGCAACTTTACCGAGGCGCAACGCGCGGACAAGCGGGCGCGGTTCTACAAGCTGCTTGAGGAGCAGACTGACACTTATCTAAAGCTGCTGGACAACGTCACCGAATACGCCAGCCACGATATGCAATTACCCCCCGGCATCATTCGGGCCTTGATGGAGAACGTGGTCAACAACGCCCGCAAGGGCTTCCTGATCAACGAATTCGAGCTGACGGCGCTGGATGCCGCCTATGGCCAATTCACGCAAGATTATTCGACCCTGCAAGCGAATGTCGCTGGCAACGTTCTCGACTATTTCAACTACCTTGATGCCTTGAGTGACATCAACGATCGCTCGATCTATTGGCTGGAACTCAGGGATCGCTATCTGGAAGCGCTGTTGAACCTGGATGCCGCCGGCGCGCAAGTGTTCGAACGCCTGACCCGGGACCGTCCATTGGGTGAACGAACGGCCTTGGCTACCAAGACCCTGCAGGTGCCCACACTGGCGGCGCTGGTGTTCAAGGATCGCGATTCCGACCTTCCCGAGAACCTGCACAGTATCACCAAGTTGTTGATGGAACAGGCGCGCTCCCAATCCGACCTGAGCACCTACGAGCTGACCTCATCGGAACAGATTGAAGTTCTGGAAAGCCTGGTCGAACACTATGGCGCGGCGCTTGATGCCATGCAGGGCATAAAAGCCCTCAATGCCGCTGACATGGACACGTCCTATTTCGGCAGGCTGTTCCGGCTGGTCGAGGGCCTTTATGAAGAAGCGTCCGCGAAGCTCGCCGCCGAGATCAAGCCCGAGCCGGAGCCACGCAAGCGTCCGCCGAAACGCAGCCGGACAGCTGCCGGACGTCCACAGAAAAAGGTGATCAAGACGCGCAAGGGTGGGGTGCTGATTGGTGACCTGAAACCGGCCGGCACCAGCTTGCCAATTGAGGTTGTCGAACTGCGTTCCGAGGTCGGCGATCAATTGATAGCCACGTATTCGCAACATGAAGAAGTCTGGGACCTCGTCGAGGTCCAACGACCGGCCCCGGCACCCCGCACACGCTCGGTCAAAGCGATCAAGGCCGATGCACGAAAGCTGCTCGGGCAACTGGACAGCAGTCTGGCGAACGCCGAGCGCTATAAAACCCAGTGCCGCTTCCCTCAGGAAATCGAGGAAATCCTGAGCAATGAGGCGAGCCGCTACCGCAAACTGTCCGAAGAACTCGAACGAGCCTTCACGGCCTCGAAAAACCCGCGCACCGCAGCCGACCAGACACTGACCGAGCAGCTGTCAAACGCTGTTTCGCGCCTGACCACCCGGGGCAGCGAGCTGCGTACCGAATTGAGCCTGAAACTGCCCCCCACCGACAGCAACCTTCGCTACCTGTTCGAGAAAAACCTGGTGCAAGTCGCGAGGCTCGGCGAACGCATAGCCTTGAAAGGCGAGCGCAAGGATTTTCTCCAGGAATACGCCATCAATGACCGGGACGGTTGGCCCCTCTGGTACGCGCATTTTCATTACGAAACCGCCGACACACCAAAGGCCGACTTTAGCGTGGCGCATTTGAAAACCAAGGAACAGCGCAAGGAGCACTACCATTCAATGCTGGCCAAGGCGAAAAGCCCTTACGCGGTGGTGAATGTGCATCGAGGACAGATCGGCAGGCCGTTGGCACAAAGCAAGTTCCTGCCGCTGGCGCCTTGATCGTGGTGAAAGAGCAAAACGCTGGTCACTTGAGACCTGTGGCTCGAACTAAGCCCATAGCCAAACACAAAACCCGTGGCGAGGGAGCTTGCTCCCTCGCCACATGAGCCCGGACTGAGGACTTCTTGTGGCGAGGGGATTTATCCCCGTTGGGCTGCGCAGCAGCCCCAAAAAGCCTGGAGGCGATCAGCCTGATACAACGAGGTGGCTGGTTTGGGGGCCGCTTCGCAGCCCAGCGGGGATAAATCCCCTCGCCACAGGTTCGTGGTTGGTAAAGTGGCTCGAACGGCCTGATTCACCCAGCCCATCGCCAAACACACCCCCCCGTGGCGAGGGAGCTTGCTCCCTCGCCACATGAGCCCGGACTGAGGACTTCTTGTGGCGAGGGGATTTATCCCCGTTGGGCTGCGCAGCAGTCCTAATAAAGGCTGGAGACGATCAACCTGATATACCGAGGTGCCTGGTTTGGGGCTGCTTCATCGCAGCCCAGCGGGGATAAATCCCCTCGCCACAGAACATCCCAGGCTCCCTTGAGTGGATGATCGTTCCCACGCTCCCGCGTGGGAATGCCGCCACGGACGCTCCGCGTTCCGCTTCAGGAAGTGACGCAGAGCGTCACGGGATGCATTCCCACGCGGAGCGTGGGGACGATCAAATTCAGCCGGCAGTCAGTGCGCAAACAACGAATTGCCCTTCTGCCCCGCCAGTTTCTCCGGCTTGATCAGGAAGCGTGCCAGCGCCGGCAGCAGCCACAGTGCACCGAACATGTTCCACAGCAGCATGAACGTCAGCATCAACCCCATGTCCGCCTGGAACTTGATGGCCGAGAAGATCCAGGTGCACACACCGATGGCCAGGCACAAACCGGTGAACAGCACCGCCTTGCCGGTGGATTTCAGTGTCTGGTAGTAAGCCTCCTGCAACGGCAACCCGGCCCGCAGGAAACTTTCCAGGCGGCTGTAGATGTAGATGCCGTAGTCCACGCCGATGCCCACGCCCAGTGCCACCACTGGCAAGGTCGCGACCTTCACGCCGATGCCCATGAATGCCATCAGGGCGTTGCCCAGCACCGAGGTCAGCACCAGCGGCAACACGATGCACAACGTCGCCGCCCAGGAACGGAAGGTGATCATGCACATGGTCGCCACGCAGATGTACACCAGGACCAGGATAGTCAGTTCAGACGCCTTGATCACTTCATTGGTGGCCGCTTCAATACCAGCGTTACCGGCGGCAAGGATGAACTCCAGACCGTCGCGGTTGTTTTCCTTGGCGAAGTCCTGCACCGCCTTCACCGCCCGGTCCAACGTCTCGGCCTTGTGGTCGTTGAGGAACACCAGCACCGGCGCCAGCGAGCAGCTGTTGTTGTACAGGCCATCGGCCCGGGCAATGGAGTTGTTCAGCACGTCAGGGTTGCGCGACAGGGTCTCCCATTTCAGGTTGCCCTCGTTCATGCCCTTGATCATTTGCTTGGACACGGTCACCAGGGAAATCGCCGACTGCACGCCCTCGGTGTTCTGCATCTTCCACATCAACTCATCGATGGGGGCCATGGCTTCATAGCGCGAGCAGCCTTCGGCCTTGGTCTTGACCATCACCACCAGCACGTCGGAGCTGGTGGAGTAATTGCTGATGATGAAGTTGTTGTCCTGGTTGTAGCGCGAGTCCGGACGCAGTTCCGGCGCCCCCTGGTCCAGGTCGCCGATCTTCAGGTTCTGGCTGTACCAGAGGCCACCGCCAAAGGCGATCACGGCCAGGGCAATGGACACCGGCGCGACCTTGGCACTGGCGAAGTTGGACAGCATGCGCCAGAACGGATGCTCACGGGTCGCGTCTTTCTTGCTGCGCTCGACCGCTCGCTTGCTGATGCCGGCGTAGGAGATCGCCACCGGCAGCAGGATCAGGTTGGTGAACACAATCACCGCCACGCCGATGGAGGCGCCAATGGCCAGTTCGCGGATCACGCCGATGTCGATGATCAGCAAGGTGATGAAGCCGACGGCGTCCGCCAGGATGGCGATCATTCCCGGCAGGAACAATTGCCGGAAGGTGCGCCGCGCCGCTGTCAGGGCGTTGTCCGCCTCGCTGGACTGCAAGGCGATGCCGTTGATTTTCTGCACCCCATGGGAAATGCCGATGGCGAAGATCAGGAACGGCACCAGCATCGAATACGGATCCAGGCCGAAACCGGCCGCATGCATCAGCCCCAGTTGCCAGACCACGGCCACCAGGGTGGTGGTCAACACCGCAACGGTACTGCGCATGCAGTTGGTGAACCAGTAAAGCAGGATCAGGGTGATGACGAAGGCCACGCCGAAGAACAGCACCACCATGACCAGGCCGTCAATCAGGTCGCCGACTTTCTTGGCGAAACCAACGATATGGATCTGCACGTTGGGGTTCTGGGCTTCGAACTTGTTGCGGATCTTGTCTTCAAGCTCGTGGGAAAATTTCCGGTAGTCGAGGGCGAGCAATTTGCCCTGGTCCTGCGGGTCGGGATAGGACTCCAGCAGCGGGATGTCGATGATGCTCGACTTGAAATCGTTGGCCACCAGGCGCCCGACCTGGCCGGACTTGAGCACATTGTTGCGCAGCAGGTCGAGGCTGTCGGCCGAACCGTTATAGCTCTGGGGAATCACCTCACCGCCGGCGAAGCCCTCCTCCGTCACTTCGGTCCAGCGCACGCTTGGGCTCCACAACGACTTCAGTCCGGAACGGTCGACGCCGGAGATGTAGAAGACTTCGTCATGGATCTGGCGCAGGGTCTCCATGTATTCCTTGGAGAAAATATCGCCATTGGTGGCCTCCACGGAAATGCGCACCGTGTTGCCCAGGTTCGCCAGGTCATTGCGGTGCTCGAGCATCTTCTGGATGAAGGGGTGCTCGAGGGGGATCATTTTTTCGAAACTGGTGGACGGCCGGATCAGCGTGGCCTGCCAGAACAGGAAAATGCTGACCAGCAGGCAAATGATGATCACTGCCGGGCGGTTGTTGAAAATCAGGCGCTCGAGGAACGTCGCCTTGTCTTGGTGATGACTGCTCATGGGGTCCGCCTTCTTGTTTTTATGCCCGTCTTGCAGGCGTGACTCATTTGCTCAGTTCGGCGCCGGTGGACGTGGTGGTACGTACGCCCCCTTGTCCCGCCAGGATCAGGTTGCCGTTGCCGGCGGTCGTGACGGCTGCCACGGAAATTCGATCCGGACGATTGAACACGCTGAAGCTCTCGCCGTCGTCGATACTGCGCACGACGCTGCCGCCGTTGCCGACAATCACGATGGAACCGTCCGCCAGCAGCGTGGCGCCTGACAGGCCGAACTCCAGGGCACCGCGCGCGGCCTTGAGCTCGATCTGATCCCAAGTGCCGCCGAAGTCAGTGGAACGATAAAGGTTGCCGCGCAAGCCATAGGCCAGCAGCGTCGAAGGCTGGGCGGTGCCGATGACCCCGAACAGCGAGCCTTCATAAGGGCCTTCGACCTTTTCCCAGGTCTGGCCCCAGTCGGCGGAGCGGAACATGCTGCCAGCCTCGCCGACAATGAACAGCCCGGCATCTTTCACGGCGGCTATCGCATTGAGGTGGAACTGGTCTTCGTTTTCGAGGCGGTCGCTGGCGTCTTCCCAGTGCTTGCCGCCGTCGGTGGTTTCCAGCAGTGCGCCGTAGGCACCCACGGCGAAACCGTTGCTGGCATCCTTGAACCAGACGTCCAGCAGGGGTGCTTCGCGGGTAAGGTCTTCGAATTGCTTGGTCCAGGTGCTGCCACTGTCATCGCTGGCGAGGATCTGCGCGTCGTGCCCCACGGCCCAGCCGTGTTTGTCATCGACGAAAAATACCGCCGTGAGCAGTTGACGAGTCGGCACCTTGGCCTGGGTCCAGGACTTGCCCTGGTCGTCTGAATAGACAATGTGCCCCCGATCACCGACCGCCACCAGGCGCTGGCCGGCGTGGACCACATCGAGCATCAGGGTTTTGCTGGCCTTGGCCGATTCGACGGAATAGATGACATCGGACGTCGACGCCGCAACAGCCATCACCGGCGCCGACAACACCGCAGAGCCCAGCAGCGAGAGCGCCGAAGCCAGCAACGCCACTCTGCGCAGCATCGGCGGCCGGCTGCGGCCCACAGCCATGACAGGCTCATTCATAGACCTTTCCCCCATTATTATTGTTAGGTCATTCAACCTTTCAGGGCGCCGTAAGCAGGCTCTGGAAGGTTACCAGTCCTGGAGCATAGTCCTGAAACCTGCAATCTAGAGCCACTTCGGAAGCTGACCTATCCTATCGGGCTTTCGAAAGGTCTGACAATCGACGCCGCGTTATCTTTTGTTAACCAGGAGGCTTGGCGCTGGGGGTGAATAGCGGGGTATTCGGTGGGGTGATGGCGGACTATTGAATTTGCGGTGTTTGTTTGATCGTTCCCACGCTGCGTGGGAATGCATCCCGTGACGCTCTGCGTCACCTTGCAGAAGCGGAACGCGGAGCGTCCCTG
>NZ_FPIX01000006.1:18827-161735 GCF_900119205.1 Pseudomonas sp. NFACC16-2
TGAGGAACGATCTTCCACCGCCGCCGCGACCCGATCGTTCCCACGCTCTGCGTGGTAATGCATCCCGTGACGCTCTGCGTCACATCCAGAAGCGGAACGCGGAGCGCGGGAACGATCAAAAAGGGAACCAGGATCAGGCCTGCTTCGCAGGCCCGCGGGGCGGGATCTCCCTCGCCACAAAGGTAAGGCAGTGCCGGTTTATGCCAGGCTCTTGCTCACCACTTCGAACACATCGGCCGACAGCCCGCCGGACGCCAGGATGCGTTCCAGTTCGCCTTTCATCAACGCCTGGCGGGCGCTGTCGTATTTGCGCCAGCGAGTCAGCGGGGCCAGTTGCCGGGAGGCGATCTGGGGGTTGAGGCCATTGAGCTGAATGACCAGGTCCGCCAGGAAGCGATAACCCGAACCGTCGGCGGCGTGGAAGTTGATCAGGTTCTGCCCGGCAAACGCGCCGATCAGCGCCCGCACCTTGTTCGGGTTCTTGATATTGAACGCCGGGTGCTCCATCAATGCCTTGACCCGCGCCAGGCCACCCGGCAACGGGCTGCCAGCCTGGACGCTGAACCATTGGTCCATGACCAACGGGTTGCCCTTGAAGTTTTCCGCAAAGACTTCCAGGGCCTTGGCCTTCTCGGCTTCGAATGGCGAGTTGACCAGCACCGCCAGCGCAGTCAGGCGCTCGGTCATATTGTCGGCGGTGTCGAACTGCTCCAAAGTCGCACTCAGCACCTCAGGCTTGCCGGTGAGCATCAGGTACGACAGCGCGATGTTCTGCAACGCGCGACGGGCGAAATGCTCGGCCTCGGCCACGTAAGGCGTTTTCCTCGACAGGTCGCGGTTGGCTGCGTAACGCAGCCACAGGGCTTCAAACAGGTTCTCGGCCAACTGCTGACGGGCGAAGTCACGGGCGGCATGGATCGCCTCGACGTCAGCCACTTCGCTAATTTCCGTCAGGTAGGCTTCGCTTGGTAGCGAGAGCATTTCGGCGACCATGGCCTGGTCCAGGGATTCGTCCGACAGCACGCTGCGCAGAGCACTGACCAGGCGCGGATCCAGCGCCAGGCTGGCACCCTGCTGATGCTGGGCAATCAGTTCCTGCAACACCTGCACCGACAACTGCTGGCCGGCATCCCAGCGGTTGAAGCCGTCGCTGTCGTGCTGCATGAGGAACATCAACTGGTCGCGGTTGTACGGGAAGCTCAGCTTCACCGGCGCCGAGAAACCACGCAGCAATGAAGGCAGCGGCTGTTCGGCGACATCGAGGAAAGTGAAGGTCTGCTGGGCTTCGGTCACCGAGATCACTCGGGAGGTGCCGTCTGCCGCGGCTTCACCGACCAGGCGCAGAGGGATTTCAGCCCCCTTGCTGTCCAGCAGGCCAAGCTCCACGGGAATCACGAACGGCAGCTTTTCCATCTTGTCCGGGGTCGGCGGGCAACTCTGACTGAAGGTCAGGCTGTAGGTCCTGGCGGCGGCGTCATAAGACTCGCTCACCGCCAGCCGTGGTGTACCGGCCTGGCTGTACCAGCGCTTGAACTGGGCCAGGTCGACGCCGTTGGCATCTTCCATGGCCTTGATGAAGTCGTCGCAGGTCACGGCCTGGCCGTCGTGGCGTTCGAAGTACAGGTCACTGCCCTTGCGGAAACCTTCAGGCCCCAACAGGGTATGGATCATGCCAACCACTTCCGAGCCCTTTTCGTACACGGTCAGGGTGTAGAAGTTGGAAATCTCGATAAAACTGTCCGGACGCACCGGGTGCGCCATGGGACCGGCGTCTTCGGCGAACTGGTGGGTGCGCAGGTACGCCACGTCCTGGATGCGCTTGACCGTGGCCGAGTTCATGTCGGCCGAGAACCCGGCGTCGCGGAACACCGTGAAACCTTCCTTGAGCGACAGCTGGAACCAGTCGCGGCAGGTCACGCGGTTGCCCGACCAGTTGTGGAAATATTCGTGGGCCACGATCGCCTCGACCCGCTGGTGCGCAGCATCGGTGGCGGTTTCAGCGCGGGCCAGCACGGCGCTGGAGTTGAAGATATTGAGGCCCTTGTTCTCCATGGCGCCCATGTTGAAATCGTTGACCGCGACAATCATGAAGATGTCCAGGTCGTACTCACGCCCGTATACCTCTTCGTCCCAGCGCATCGACTTCTTCAGGCTGGTCATGGCGTGCTGGCATTTGTCGATGTTTTCCGGCTCGACATAGATGCGCAGCGCCACGGTGCGCTCGCTCAGGGTGGTGAAGGTGTCCTCGACGCACCACAGGTCGCCGGCCACCAGGGCAAACAGGTAGGCCGGCTTCTTGAACGGGTCTTCCCAGGTCGCCCAGTGCCGACCGTCTTCGCCGGGGCCGCTGGCAATCGGGTTGCCGTTGGACAGCAGCACCGGATAGCTGTGCTGCTCGGCCACCACGGTGGTGGTGAACTTGCTCATCACATCCGGGCGGTCCAGGTAATAGGTGATCTTGCGGAAACCCTCGGCCTCGCACTGGGTGCAGAACATGCTGCCGGACTTGTACAAACCTTCCAGGGCGGTGTTGGTTTCCGGGTGGATCCGGACGGTGGTGTCGACCGTGAAGGCCTGGGCCTTGGGGTGCAGGGTCAGGTGGCTGTCGTCCAACTGATAGTCGCCCTGCCCCAGGTCGGCGTCGTCGAGCTTGAGCGAGAGCAGTTCCAGGTGCTGGCCATCAAACACCAGCGGCGGTAGCCCGGCACCACGCTCGGGGTTGCGGCGCATCACCAGTTGCGCATGGACCAGGCTGTGGTCCTCGAACAACTCGAAGGTCAGGTGCGTCTCATCGATCAGGTATTCAGGGGCCTGATAGTCCTTCAGGTAAATCATCTTCGGCTGTTCGGTGCGCATGGGTCGAATCCTTCTACTGATGCACGGCGAGCTGGTAGGCCGTGTATTTACGAATATTGATCACGCCGGTGTCAAAAATCAGGTACTGGCCCTTGATTCCCAGCAGCGTGCCTTCGGCAATCGGGTTCTTGTCCAGGTTGAAGCTGACGATCTTGGCCGGGTATTGCTCCACCGGATAACGGATCTCGATGGGTTCGACGTCCGCTATGGTCTGGATCGCTTGCAAGCCAAATCGTTCCTGCAAGCCCTGCAATCCCTGGGCGCAACTTTCGAACAGCGCGTCGCGGATCGCCGGCAGGTCCACCGCCGCGGCGTCGCCCTTGAGCAAGGCGCGCCAGTTGGTCTTGTCCGCCACCTGGCTACGGAACAGGTCCTCGACAAACCCCGACTGCTGGCGGGTGGCGACCCGCAGGATCGGCAGCGCCTGGCTTGCCCCCTGGTCCAGCCAGCGGGTCGGCAGTTGCGTGGCGCGGGTGATGCCGACCTTCACGCCCGAGGAATTGGCCAGGTAGACCACATGATCGGTCATGCAGAACTGCTCGCCCCAAGCTGGATCGCGGCAGGTGCCCGCCTCGTAATGACAACGCTCGGGGCTCATGATGCACAGATCGCACTGGGCCAGCTTGGTCATGCAGGGGTAACAATATCCCTGGCTGAAGCTGGTCTTGGTCCGGCGTCCACAATGGGTGCAGTGGATCGCACCGAGGTACTCCAGGCGCACCGTGCTGCCGATCAACGGGTTGACCGGCACCTCGACATCGCCCAGGCGAAAGGCGTATTGAACGGTCGGCCCGTCAAGGCGCGCCGACATCTTGCTGATTGCACCGCGGCCAATCTCGATCAATGGATGGCGTCCGACTTGAACAGGATATTCGGCACTTCAGTGGACTTCGAATGGCATTCCTGCGCCCCCATGTAACCGGTGCGCTCGTCTTCGGGCAGGTTCTGGATTTCCCAGGCGATCATCGCCTGCAGCGACAGCTCGCGCTGCTCGGCGGTGAGCTTGTTGCCATCGGCCCATTTACCGATTTCCACCGCCAGTTTCAGGCTCCGGTAGATGTCGGGAGTGATGTTCTGGATCATTTCGTTGAAGGAAGCCATGGGTTCTCCGCGCAATTGCGCATTTTCAAAAGGCACAGGTACCGGTCAAAGGGCCATTTTACGGCGAGCGAACAGCCCGCCCAACAATCCCGTGAAGCACCCGACGAGCAGCCCGCCGACGTGAGCCGCATTGGCGATTTCACCGAAACCGATCAGCGAAACCAGCCCGGACAGGCACAGCAGCAACCACACCAGCATCATCACCAACACCCCGCGGGGCAAGTGATAGGCCGGGTTCGGTGCAAGCAGTTGGTAGATCCAGCAATGGCCCAGCAAGCCGTACAACACCCCCGACAACCCACCGAACAGTGTCGGGCCGCTGAAAAAATACTGGGCAAAATTGGAGACGAGGCTGAACAGCAGCGTCAGCCCCAATAAGTTGATGCCACCCTGGCGCGCTTCGATCCGCCGTCCCAGCTCCCAGTACCACATGCCATTCATGGCGATGTGCAGAAAGCCAAAGTGAATCAGCATCGGCGTCACCAGGCGCCACCACTGCCCCGCCGCCAGGCTATCGGCCAACGGCGTGAACTGGATGTAGTCGCCAACGACGCGGAACTCGAGGAAGGTCAGCCAGCGCAGGATCTCAAGATTCTCCCCCAGCAGGGTGACCGCGCTGACAATCAGGCTCAGCAACAACACCACGGCCGTCATTGGACTTCGCGTCAGTTGCTGGACGAACCCCGCTCGCCGGGAAGTGCCACCCGTGTCGGGCAGTTCCAACTGCTGATCGGGATCGCCGGCGGGAAAACGGGCGTACAACGAACGCACATCCTCACTGATTTCATCCGGTACCCAGAGCACCTGCTCGCCGGCCTCTTCGCTGACACGATGGGGTACCTGCATGCGTTGCAGCAGCTTGACGAAGCCACTCAAGTCCACGGCCAGGGGCAGGCGCAATACCGCGACGACACTCATTGCAGCACCTCCGGCCGCTCGACATCGACCCAGACGAACTTGTGCGGATCCAGGCGGGTTTCCTGGTCGAGGCGATAGGCGACCAACTTGCCGTAGAGCACTGCGCTGTAATCCAGGCAGGCCAGGTTCGGGCGGATCGGCGCGGGTTTGCCGCTGCGCCAGTAGTGGCCGACGAACAACAGCGGTTCGTGGACGCCATAGCGCAGCAGGTTGTTCTTTTCTTCGGGCGACAGCGGCGTGCGGGCCACCGGTTCCGGCAAGGCGTCGGGCTGGAAGACGATGTCGCCGTAGGTCTGCGGGTTGTCTTCCCAGAACTTGGTGCGGAAAAACGAACGGGTCAGGCCATCGCCACCGGTCAGCGTCAGGCCATGGGGCAGGCGCATGTCGGTGCCACGCAGCAAACGATCGAACACCGTGCAGGCAAAACTGCCCGGTTGCGCCGAGGCCTGGAGGAAATGTTCGTCGACACAACCCTCCGGGAACAGGCCACGCAGCGGTTCGATCAGGCCGGCGTCCCAACAGGCATGCACCACCCGGAACCGGCCAGCGTCGACAAACAGCGGCAGCTCGTAGAACCATTTGAGAAAGTCATGCCAGTCGCCGGGATGCTGCTCGAACTGAGTCAGGGTCTCGTTGAGCAGGCGGGCATGGCGTGGTGTGTGTTCGCGCACATAGCGCTGGCCGCTGCCCGGTAATGCCGGTGTGCTCCAGCCCAGGGCATTGAACTCGTGGTTGCCCATGATGCACAGCGCCTGGCCGGCCACGACCATGTCGTGGACGATGTGCAGCGCCTCGCGAATCCGCGGGCCACGGTCGATGATGTCCCCCAGGAACACAGCCATGCGCGACGGATGCCGCCAGACCCCGCCCTGCTTGTGGTAACCGAGTCGGTCCAGCAGGTGTTCCAGGGTCAGGGCGCATCCGTGCACGTCACCGATCAAATCGTAACTGCGCGCAGGATCGAGCATCAGTCGCCTCCACCCCCCAACCGACTTCCCCAGCCGAGCTTGGTCCGGCAGACTTCATAGTAATTGTGATCCAGCGGATGGATCAGGCGCAGCTTCTGCGCTTTTTTGCTGACGGTGATGGTGTCACCCGGCGCGCAGGTGAAATGGTTCTGGCCGTCACAGGACACTTGCGGGTAGATCTGCATATCCTTGGACACGACGATTTTCAGCTCACTGTTGCCATCGACCACAATCGGTCGCCCAGACAAGGTATGGGGGTACATGGGCACAATCACAATAGCGTCGAGCTTGGGGTGCATGATCGGTCCGCCGGCCGACAGTGCGTAGGCCGTGGAACCGGTCGGGGTCGCGACGATCAGGCCGTCGGCCTTTTGGCTGCAGACGAACTGGCCGTCGATGTACAGCTCGAATTCGATCATGCGCGTGGATTTGCCGGGGTGCAGCACCACGTCATTGAGGGCATCGCCCTGGCCGATGGCCTCGGCGTGACGACGGACCTCGGCTTGCAGCAGGAAACGGTTTTCCACCAGGTAGTGGCCGTCCAGCACCTCGGCGACCTTGGTTTCCAGCTCGTCAGGGCGGATATCGGTGAGAAACCCCAGGCTGCCCCGGTTGATCCCCAGCACCGGGATGTTGTGCCGCGCCAAGGCCCGGGCCGCGCCCAGCAAGCTGCCGTCGCCGCCGACCACGATGACCATGTCGCAGACCTCGCCCAGCATCTTGCGCGACGACGTCTGCAAGCCATGGCCCGGCAAGACTTCGGCGATGGTGTCTTCGAGGATCACATGCAGGTGTCGCTCCAGGAGGAAACGTTTGAGACGGCGAACGGTGTCCAACACCTGCGAACTGCCCAGGCGACCGATGATGCCGATATTGCGAAATTGCTCCATGAGGCTCCTGCGAGGGTCTGCGGCGGGCGAAAACCACGATTATGGGCGAAAGCGCTCCATAGACAAAATCCTTTAAGCCTTCACGTGGCGCAATGCTGTTATTCAAGGTTTACCTGAATCACCGTGGCGAGGGAGCTTGCTCCCGCTCGGTTGCGCAGCAACCGCCCCAACGGGCCTGCTTCGCAGTCCAGCGGGAGCAAGCTCCCTCGCCACAGGGGCTTTACCTTCCTGAATTGACAGCATTGGCCGCATAGCGGCTATGCTCGCCAAATGATCCTGTTCCCTGAATTGCTGGACTTGCCCCGCCGCCTGCGCCATCCCGAAGTGCGCGACCTCGCGTGGGCGATCATCGCCCCGCCGATGCTCATCGACACGCCCTGGCCCCAGCGCCATCCCCTGGCCGGCAGTGACTGGGTGCAGGATCCCCATCGACTGGAACACTGGCTGCGACAACTGGACCGCGACAGCTACCCGCTGCTGCACTGCCTGTCCCTGGGACGGACGCGACGCCTGGGCCTGTATTACGAAAGGCTGTGGCAGTTCGCCGTGCAGCACGCTCCCGGCATCGAGCTGATTGCCGCGAACCTGCCGATCCGCCACGAAGGCCATACCCTGGGCGAACTGGACCTGCTGCTGCGCGATCGTGACGGCATCCATCATCTGGAGCTGGCGATCAAGTTGTACCTCGGCCCGCAACAAGGTAACGGGCTGGACGCCGCGCAATGGCTGGGTCCGGGTTGCCATGACCGGCTTGACCGCAAGCTGGCCCATCTGCGCGAACACCAGTTGCCGATCTCGGCCCGCCCGGAAAGCCGCGAGGCCCTGGCGGCACTGGGTATTGAGCCGACCGGCCTCGAGGTATTCCACTCCGAGCTCTGGCTCGGCGGCTACCTGCTCTACCCCTGGCCGGGCCACGCCGACCCGCCGACCGGTGCGCACCCCCGGCATTTGCGGGGCAGTTGGCTGCATCAGCGGGATTGGCCTGCATTCATCGCCCAGCGCCCACCTGGGCGCTGGCAACCCCTGCCCCGCGCCGCCTGGTTGGCCCCGGCCCATTACCCGGCGGAGCAGACCTGGAGCACCGAGCAACTGGAGGCCTGGCGACAGGACCTCGACCCGATGGCGCCGGCGCAACTGATGGTGCGCCTGACTGAAAATGCCGAGGGAGAGTGGGAAGAAGCTGAGCGGCTATTCCTGGTGGCCGATCTTTGGCCGAATGTGCCGGGTAATGGCTGAGCCTTGCTGCCTGTCAGGGCCTCATCGCGAGCAAGCTCGCTCCCACAAGGGATCACATTCCTAGAGGATGTTGCATTCCAATGTGGGAGCTTGCTCGCGATGAGGCCAATTCGGTCTGGTCTAGAAGGACAACCGCACCGCCAGCGCCGCCAACGTCACCAGCAACACCGGCACCGTCAGCACGATCCCGACCTTGAAGTAGTACCCCCAGCCGATCTGGATATTCTTGCGCTCCAGCACATGCAACCACAGCAAGGTCGCCAGGCTGCCGATCGGGGTGATTTTCGGGCCCAGGTCGCTGCCGATGACGTTGGCGTAGATCATCGCCTCCTTCACCACCCCGGTGGCCTGGCTGGCATCGATGGACAAGGCGCCGACCAGCACCGTCGGCAAATTGTTCATGGCCGACGAGAGCAACGCCGTCAGCACGCCGGTGCCCATGGCCGCCCCCCACACGCCATATTCGGCAAAGCCGTCGAGCCAATGGGCCAGGTAGCCGGTCAGCCCGGCATTGCGCAGGCCATAGACCACCAGGTACATGCCGAGGGAGAAGATCACGATCTGCCAGGGCGCTTCCTTCATCGCCTTGCGGGTGGAAATCTTGTGGCCGCGGGCCGCGACCGCCAGCAGCAACGCGGCGCAGACTGCCGAGATCGCGCTGATGGGAATCCCCAGCGGCTCCAGCGCAAAGCAGCCCAGCAGCAGGATCACCAGCACCACCCAGCCGGCATAAAACGTTGCCTTGTCGTGGATCGCCGTCGCCGGATCGTCCAGTTGATCGGGGTCGTAGTCACCCGGGATGTCGCGACGAAAGAACCACAGCAAGATCGCCAGGCTGGCCGCCACGCTGACCAGGTTCACCGGCACCATGACCGCCGCGTAGCGGTTGAAGCCAATGCCGAAGAAGTCCGCCGAGACGATGTTCACCAGGTTCGATACCACCAGCGGCAGGCTCGCGCTGTCGGCAATGAAACCGGCGCCCATCACGAATGCCAGGGTCGCTGCCGGGGAAAACCGCAACGCCAGCAGCATCGAGATCACGATGGGCGTCAGGATCAACGCCGCCCCGTCATTGGCAAACAGCGCCGACACCAGCGCCCCCAGCAACACCATGAAGGCAAACAGCTTGCGCCCGCTGCCCTTTCCCCAACGGGCCACATGCAAGGCCGCCCAGGCAAAGAAGCCGGCCTCGTCCAGCAGCAGGCTGATGATGATCAGCGCGACAAACGTACCGGTAGCGTTCCAGATAATCTGCCAGACCAGTGCAATGTCACCGACCTGCACCACCCCGCTCAACAACGCCAGCAGCGCGCCGAGCGTCGCGCTCCAGCCGACGCCAAGCCCCTTGGGCTGCCAGATCACTAACGTAATGGTCAGCAGGAAAATCAATGACGCGATCAGCATGCGCAACAGCCTTGGAAGGAGGATTGAAAAGACGAAATCAGCAGCAACGCGCCACCGGACGATCAGCCATGGCACCCAATCGCTCGACATCCGCCATCAGCCACGCCGTGTTGGCTGCCAACGCCTGCTCCAGCAAATTGTTGACCCAGGCCGGCAACTGCGGATGCAGACGGTAGTAGACCCATTGCCCCTGGCGCCGATCGCTGAGCAGGCCGGCGTTACGCAACTGCGCCAGGTGCCGGGAGATCTTCGGCTGGCTCAGGTCCAGCGCGGCGGTGAGTTCACAGACACACAACTCGCCTTCACGGGCCACCAGCAGCGCAATGCGCGTACGGGTGTCGTCGGCCAGCGCCTTGAAGACATCGACGGGATTGTGGGAATCAGACATGGCTAAGGACGGCCTGGAGGTACGAAGGGGCGAATATATGGAAATTCGAATATCCAGTAAAGCGGGGATTTGAAGTTGCACCTGCACTTGCAGATGTACATGCACTTGTGGCGAGGGGATTTATCCCCGTTGGGGTGCGAAGCAGCCCGGTGTGTTAGACACTTGGGTGGGGGGCGCTTCGCACCCCAGCGGGGATAAATCCCCTCGCCACATAAATCCCCTCGCCACAAAGGTGCTTGGCTTGAAGTTCCAGAGGAGCCATCAGGCCTTCTTGTGCTGCTCGACCCACTTGCCATAGGCATCGATGAATGTCTGCAGGAACGGCCGCACGGACTCCGAGAGATTGCCCGCCTCATCGAACGCCGTCCCGGCGCCGCTCAGGTAGGCTTCCGGTTGCTGCATGCAAGGCACATTGAGGAACACCAGGGACTGGCGCAAATGATGGTTGGCACCAAAACCACCGATGGCGCCCGGCGATGCACTGATCACCGCGCCCGGCTTGCCACTCAGGCAACTCTGGCCATAGGGACGCGAGCCGACATCGATGGCATTTTTCAGCGGCGCCGGTACCGAGCGGTTGTACTCTGGGGTGACGAACAACAAGGCGTCGGCCGCGCCCACCTGCTGGCGGAATGCGGTGTAGGCTGCCGGCGGCGCTACATCAATGTCTTCGTTATAAAGTGCAAGCTCGCCGATCTCGACGATGTTCAGCTTGAGGTTCGCTGGCGCCAGGTCAGCCAGTGCCAGCGCCACCTTGCGGTTGATCGATGCCTTGCGCAGGCTGCCCACCAAAACGGCCACCGTGTAGACATTACTCATGAGAGGCTTCTCGACTATCGGCTCAAAGGAGCCTGTAGTTATAGATGATCGGGGTGACAATTGGACCAGTGGAGCGACGAAAACCTGTCGGCTGGACTATTTTTTTCATGTAGGAAAACTTACCGCGCTTGACCAGGGTCTACAGAACCGCAAATCGAGTGATTTATTTCCAGAGGTTCTAAGCGATGGCAGCAGTACTTGTCGGACAATTTCATGCGCGGGACGCCGAAGGTCGCGTCTATTCGGTGCATGAGTTTCAGGAATCGACCCCGTCGCCCGACGGAAACGGCAAGGAGCCTGTCACCACTTATAAGTTGGCTATCGGTGATCGAGTCAACAAACTCGAAGACGGAAAATTCATTCTGGTGCAATCTCAGATCGAACTGACCCGCGAACCGGAAACGTCACTGCAAGCTCAAGCACCCACTGAAACGCAAATAGCTTCATAACCGGCAGTTATGAGCAGAAGTCGTGCCCGGACTTGGGTTAGGATTCAGCCACTCAATGGCTCACCCGCCGAACATGGACTTCTTGCATGCGTTTACGCCACATCGAAGTGATCCAGGCGCTGCTGCAGACCGGTCACCTCGGCACGGCGGCCGAATGGCTGCAACTGCCGGTGGCGGAGGTCGAGGCGATCCTGCGCGATGCCGAGGCACAGTTGGGCTTCATGCTGTTTGCCAGCGTGCGCGGGCGCCTGCAGGCCACCCGGGAAACCCTTGAACTGCGCGACGGTATCACGCGGGTGTACGACACCCTCGAACCGGTGCAGCGCCTGGCCAGCAGCCTGAAACATTATCAGGCGCCACCCTTGCGCATTATCTGCACCCCGCCGCTGGCCCAGCAGTTGTTGCCCCAGAGCATCGCCGCCCTGCGTCGCCGCCATCCCGATGCGCCCTGCACCCTGCTCAGCCAACCGACCCGCGACATCGTCCACAGCCTGCTGTTGCGTGAAAGTGACCTGGGCCTGAGCTTGCACGACCCCGAACACCCCGACATCCATTGCCAGATGATCGCCCAGGGCAAATTGCAATTGCTGGCACCTCACGGCTGGCTGCAACCACGACAGAAATACATTTCGCTCCAGGACCTGGCAGGCCAGCCGTTGGTAGGCCTGGATGGCCATGACCCGCTGAGCCCGGCGTTCGAGCATAAACTGGCGGCGCTGCGTCCGGCGCCGATGATCCAGATCCGCGTCCAGACCCATCAAATGATGCGCGCGATGGTCGAGGCCGGCGAAGGCCTTGCCATCGTCGACCCGTTCACTGCCTCGGGTGCCAAGGGCAGTGGCCTGGACGTCTGCCCGGTATCGCCCGCCATTGCGATTGGTCTCTATTCCCTGAGCCTGAACGGCACGCCGCCCTCACCCGCTGTCCAATCGCTGCTGGAACGGATTACGGAACAAGCCGAGGCGTTGCTGAGCCACTGATCGACATGCCCAGCGGATCGTCGAACAGCCGGTACCAGAACAACGCCACTTCGGCGGTATGCCGGTCAATGCCGCGATAGCGCAGGTGATCGATACCACCGAGCACGTAGCCGCAACGCTCATAGAGCCGGCATGCACCCAGATTGTTGTTCTGGGTTTCGAGCATGATGCCCGGCAGTTTTTTCTTGCGGCTCCAGAACTGGGCGACATCGAGCAATGCCTTGGCCACCCCGTGACGACGGGCCGGGGCGTGCACCGCCAACTCGTCGATGTGGGCGTAGCCGTTCCAGTTGGTACTGACGACCAGATGCCCCACGGGCTGGTCGTCGAGATAGGCCATGAAAATCTCGCTGTCCGGGGCATTGCGGAAGCTGCTGAATTCCTCGGGATCGATGCCATAGCACTTGCGATAGGGAACAATGGGCGTCACCGGCCATTGGCTGACGGGCCGGCCAATCTGCGCCGTCGCGTAGTCGCTGACTTCGAAGCTGAAGTCACTGCCCCAGATATAAGCGGCAAAGCCGTCATCGACGACGCGCACCGACAACCCGGGGTATTTGGGATTCATGACCGGTTGCATACTGGGGAAGGTCCTCATTCCTTGAGACAACCAACGGCGTGGTGCCATCCATTGCCCTTGTCTTTCAAATCTTCACACATCAAGCGGGATCCATAGCCTGCCAGTTACCTCAGGGTAGAAGGTCGTGGCGATTGTGGCGAGAAATGAACGATGGATGCAGTAGCTCACACAAGGATTGCCTGGATCATTGTGGCGAGGGAGCTTGCTCCCGCTCGGTTGCGCAGCAACCGCTCCAGGGGGCCTGCTTCGCAGTCCAGCGGGAGCAAGTTCCCTCGCCACAGGCTCTTTACTTACCTTGAATGAACAGCCTGGCTCTCACAGGGTTTCATCAGTGCGTGGCGGCCTGTGCCTCGGCCAACTGCGTCCACAATGCCGGAGCGCCTGCAGACTTGGCGATGGCTTCCAGACGCGCGGCATGTTCGGCCAGGTCGCTTTCGCTGGCGCGGATAATCCGCGATGGCTGGCGGTCAGCGGGCAAACGCCGGATCTCCGTGGCCTGGTTGCCGGAGCCTTCGCCGGTACCATTGCCGTCCGAGGCGTTACCGGCCAGGGACAGGCTGGTCTGGCCGCCGGTCATGGTCAGGTAGACGTCGGCCAGGATCTCGGAGTCAAGCAAGGCGCCGTGCAGTTCACGACCGGAGTTGTCGACGCCATAGCGCTTGCACAAGGCGTCGAGGCTGTTGCGCTGCCCAGGGTGACGTTCCCTGGCCATCATCAGGGTGTCGAGGATGGTGCAATGCCGGGTAATGTCAGCCCGGTCGTGCTGGCCCATCAGGGCGAATTCGTTGTTGATGAACCCGACGTCGAACGCCGCGTTGTGGATGATCAACTGCGCACCCTGGATGAATTCGAAGAACTCGTCGGCCACTTCAGCGAAACGCGGCTTGCCCACCAGAAATTCGTTGGTGATGCCGTGCACGCCGATGGCGCCTTCGTCGCTTTCGCGATCCGGTTGCAGGTAAACGTGGAAATGGCGACCGGTCAGGCGCCGGCCGATCAGCTCGACACAACCGATTTCAATAATCCGGTGACCATCGGTCACCGGCATGCCGGTGGTTTCGGTATCCAGTACTACAGATCTGTTGGCCATCAGTGTTCAGCTCTCAGCGGGCAGTCTTGCAAAAGCGCGGATCTTAACACGCTCCGAGGGAATGACTGACCACAGCTTATGGCGAGGGGATTTATCCCCGCTGGGCTGCGAAGCAGTCCTAAAGCCAGGCACCACGGTGCGCCAGGAAGATTGAAGGGGGTCGCTTCGCGCCCCAGCGGGGATAAATCCCCTCGCCACAAGTGCGCATGCTTCAGTGGCCATGGTTGCATCAAGCCTGCTTGTAGCCCCGCACCTCATCCACCCCACGGTTGGCCAACTGGTCGGCCCGTTCGTTGCCGTGGTGGCCGATGTGGCCGCGCACCCATTTCCAGGTGACGTTGTGACGGTTGACCTGTTCATCGAGCAACTTCCAGAGGTCGGCGTTTTTTACCGGTTCCTTCGCCGCCGTCTTCCAGCCGCGCTTCTTCCAGTTCGCCATCCATTCGTTGATGCCTTTCATGACGTACTGGGAGTCGGTCACCAGCAGCACATCGCAGGGCCGCTTGAGCTCCTCCAGGCCACGGATGGCGCCCATCAGTTCCATGCGATTGTTGGTGGTATTGGCTTCGCCGCCCCAGAGCTCCTTCTCCACGCCCTTGCACACCAGCAACGCGCCCCAGCCGCCCGGACCAGGGTTGCCCTTGCAGGCGCCATCAGTGAAGAGTTCTACGCTATCGCTCATGCCAATCTATCCAGGAAAAAAAGCAAAGGCCCGCCGATCAGGCCCGACAACACCCGCAGCCCAATGCCGGCAAGCACCAGTGAAAAAGGTTACGGCTCGATGTGGCGACGATTGACCTTGGCCATCGGCAAAGGAATCAGCTTGCCCATCGGCTCGCGTCGCGCCTGGCGCACCGGGCGCAGCCCGACCGCGATCTTGCGTGCCACCAGCAGGTAGAAACCACCACCGGAGAGCTGCCAGTCACCGGCCTTGCGCTCCCAGCCAGCCAGGCGCGCCTGCCACTTGGGCGACGCGAGCGGCGGACGATAGCACCCGAAGCGGCGTTTCTCCAGCGCAAAGCCCAGCAGGTTGAGCCAGTCGCCGACCCTCGACGCCGAGATGCAGCGAGCCTGGCGCAAGGCATCATGGGCAAACACATGACGCAAGCCCCAAGCGCTCCAGGGGTTGATGCCGATGATCAACAGATGCCCGCCGGGACGCACGCTGCTGGCGGCTTCACGCAACAGACCGTGGGGCGACAGGCAGAAATCCAGGCCGTGCTGCATGACCACCACGTCGGCGGCATGTTCGCTCAACGGCCAGGCCTGCTCCTCGCAGACGATTTCCACCCCGGGCAACGGCGCCCCCAGGCGCACGTTGCGCTGGACTTGCGGCGCCGACGGCGGCGTTTGCGCCGAAGGGCCGTAGTGCACCAGATAGCCGCCGAAGAACCGACCCAACTCGTCTTCGAGCATGCGCCGTTCTTCTTCCAGCAAAAATTGCCCGACAGGGCCGGACAGCCATTCACGGGCGGCGCTGATCAACGCCAGCCAGTCAGGATCAGCCTGAGCGAACGCTTCATCGGTCATTGCATTCTCCAACGCGTCAGGAAGTTCTAAGATGCGCCTTTGTTTTCCGCTTGGCGAATTCCACGATGATACAGATCAGTGCCCTGCCCGCATTCACCGATAACTACATCTGGTTGTTACAGGACCACGCCACCCTGCGCTGCGCGGTGGTCGACCCAGGTGACGCCGCTCCGGTGCAGGCCTGGCTCGAGACCCACCCGGGCTGGGTCCTGAGCGACATCTTGATCACCCACCATCACCATGATCATGTCGGCGGCGTCCAGGCGCTGAAGAATGCGACGAACGCCACCGTCTACGGCCCGGCCAGCGAAAACATCCCGGCGCGGGACAAGGCCCTGCATGACAACGACAAGGTCAGCGTGCTCGGCTGGGACTTCGATGTCTACGCCGTGCCTGGCCATACCCTCGGGCACATTGCCTACTACCACCATGGCCTGCTGTTCTGTGGCGACACCCTGTTCGCCGCCGGTTGCGGCCGGCTCTTCGAAGGCACGCCTGCGCAAATGCACCATTCGCTCAGTCGCCTCGCCGCCCTGCCTGAAGATACGCTGGTCTACTGCACCCATGAATATACCCTCGGCAACCTGAAGTTCGCGGCCGCCGTGGAGCCCGGCAATCCGGACGTCGCTGCCCGCCTGGAAAAAGTCAGCCAGCAACGCAGCGAAGGCATCATGACCCTGCCCTCGACCCTCGCCCTGGAAAAACTCACCAATCCGTTCCTGCGCACGACTGAAACATCCGTTAAACAAAAAGCAGACGAACGGAACGGCCAGCGAAACCAGACGCCGAGTGAGGTTTTTGCGGCCTTGAGGGCTTGGAAAGATACGTTCTAAGGCAGCTATCGATTGATACAAAAATTCTGAAAGGTTGACCTGTTGGGGTGCGCTTCCTAGAATCGGCCGACATTTTTGCCCGGAACTTACTTCCAGCCAATGTCGTCATCTATACGCAGGTCCGTCCAGTCAGACACATTGACCCGCTTGGCTCAAGCCATCGCGGTGGCTGTGTCCGCCACATTGGCGGGCTGCCAGAGCACGGGGCAGCTGCCGCAGACCGACGCGGCGCATACACCGAATATCGCCGCTCGCGCCAAACAGAAGCCGGTATGGCTCACTGAGAAACCCAGCCCTCAAGTCCCCCAGGACGTCTGGGAGCGCATGCGCCAGGGCTTCCAGCTGCAGGAAACGGCCGGCGTCAACCCGCGTATCGAGCAACAGCGCCTGTGGTTCGCCAGCAACCCTTCCTTCATGGAAAACGCCGGTGAGCGCGGCAGCCTGTACATCCACTACATCGTCGAACGCCTCGAAGAGCGCAACATGCCGCTGGAGCTGGCGCTGCTGCCGGTGATCGAGAGTGCCTACAACCCCATGGCCTATTCCCGGGCCAACGCAGTGGGCCTGTGGCAGTTCATCCCGTCCACGGGGCGTTACTTCAACCTGCGCCAGACCCGCTTCTATGACGGGCGTCGCGACATCACCGCCTCCACCACGGCCGCCCTGGACTACCTGACGCGCCTGCACGACATGTTCAACGGCGACTGGTTGCTGGCGCTGGCGGCCTACAACGCCGGCGAGGGTACGGTCAGCCGCGCCATCGAGCGCAACGAGAAGCTTGGCCTGCCCACCGACTACTGGAACCTGCCGCTGCCCAGCGAGACCCAGGCCTATGTGCCGAAATTGCTGGCGCTGTCCCAGGTGGTGCTCTCGCCCGATGCCTATGGCGTGAACCTCAACCCGATCGCCAACGAACCCTATTTCCAGGTCGTCGAGATCAACCAGCGCATGGACCTGTCCAAGGTCGCGGCGGTGGCCAACATCGACGAAGACGAGCTGTTCCAGCTCAACCCGGCCTTCAAGCAACGCACCACCATCGACGGCCCCCAGCACCTGCTGGTGCCCACCTCCAAGGCCCAGCTGCTGACCGCCAGCCTGTCAACCATGCGTCCTGAAGAGTTGATCAGCCAGCGCTCGCTCAAGCCGGTTTTTGAATCGGCCGACGACAGCGATATGGAAGGCGCCTTGCGCACCTACCGTGTCAAGCGCGGCGAAAACCTCGCCCAGATCGCCAAGGCCAACAACGTCCAGACCAAGGACCTGCAACGCTGGAACAAACTCAGCGGCAACAAGCTCAAGGTCGGCCAGACCCTGGTGATGCAGGATGCCAAGGCCAGCAAGGCCCCTGGCAAGCGCATCAGCACCGTGGTGGCCGCCAACAGCAAGGACCAGAAGAAGCAGACCCAATACAAGGTCAAGCAAGGTGATTCGCTGTACGTCGTCGCCAAGCGCTTCAACGTGGAAATGCAGCACCTCAAGCGCTGGAACCCGCGGATGGGCAAGGCACTCAAGCCTGGGCAGATGCTGACGGTGTACTCCCCGCACTAAGCCTCGCGGTGGCCGAGGAGCTTTTTGTGGTGAGGGGATTTATCCCCGTTGGGCTGCGAAGCAGCCCTAAAGCCAGGCACCACGGTGTTTAAGGAAGTTTGGATGGGGTCGCTTCGCAACCCAGCGGGGATGAATCCCCTCGCCACAGGTTCGGTGCTCGACCGATATCCACCACCTTACTGATACTACCCGCTAACCCCCGCCTTTTTCCTGCCGATACAAGCTGTTACTGTACAGGCCATAAAAGCCCAAGCCGCCTGGATCGGATCTCAGACTTGATACGTCCCCTCCTCTTGCTCCTGATCAGCCTGGCCTTGAGCTCTCCCGCCAGCGCAACCATCAGCGAAAGCCATGGCTATGCGCAGTTCGGCACGCTCAAGTACCCGGCCAGATTCACCCACTTCGACTGGGTCAACCCGCAAGCGCCCAAGGGCGGTGTCTTGCGAGTCATGGCATTCGGCACCTTCGATACGCTCAATCCCTACACGTTCAAGGGCAGCAGCCCGGTTTCCACGCCGAATTTCCTGCAATACGGCATCAATGAGCTGAACGAACCACTGATGGTCGGCACAGGCCAGTACGCACCGTCCGGTGATGAACCGACGTCGAGCTACGGCCTGATCGCCCAGTCGGTGGAGTACAGCGAGGACCGCAGCTGGGTGGTGTTCAACCTGCGCCCCGAAGCGCGCTTTCACGATGGCGTGCCCATTACCGCCTATGACGTGGCGTTCTCCTACAGGACGCTGCTCAAGGAAGGCCATCCGCAATACCGCACCAACCTGCAGGAAGTGCTACGGGTCGACATTCTCAACCCACTGAGAATCCGCTTTGTCTTCAAGCGCGCGGGCAATCCGCTGCTGATCCTGCGCCTGGGGGAACTGCCGGTGTTGCCCCAGCATTACTGGAAAGACCGCGATTTCAAGGCGACGACCTTCGAACCGCCCCTGGGCAGCGGGCCATATCGCATCACCAAAGTGCAACCTGGCCGCCAGCTGGTGTTCGAACGAGTCAAGGATTACTGGGGCAAGGACCTGCCGGTCAATCGCGGCAAGTACAACTACGACCGCATGGACGTGGAGTTCTATCGTGACAGCGAAGTTGCCTTCGAAGCCTTCAAGGCTGGCGAGTTCGATATCTACATCGAACACCAGGCCAAGAACTGGGCCAATGGCTATGACTTTCCGGCGATCAAGCGCGGCGACATAATCAAGGCGCAGATTCCCCACCAGATCCCGACCCAGACCCAAGGCCTGTTCATGAACACCCGGCGCGGCACGTTTGCCGAAGTCAAGGTACGTGAAGCCCTGGGGCTGATGTTTGATTTCGAGTGGACCAACCGCACCCTGTTCAGCGGCGCCTACAAGCGCACCCTCAGTTATTACCCCAACAGCGAGTTCTCCGCCACTGGCCTGCCGGTGGGCCATGAATGGCTGCTGCTCAAGCCGTACCGGGAACAATTGCCGGCCAAACTGCTCACCGAACCCTTCAGCTTGCCCAAGACCGACGGTCGCGGCATTCCCCGGGAAACCCTGCGTAAAGCCCTGGGGTTATTGAAGCAAGCCGGTTGGAACCTCAACGGCCAACGCCTGCTGAACGCCGACAGCCAGCCCCTGAGCTTCGAAATCCTGCTGGTGAACCCGAACCTGGAGCGCATCCTGCAACCCTATGTCGAGAACCTCGCCAGCATCGGCATCCAGGCCCGGCTGCGCACGGTGGACCGTGCCCAGTACAAGCAGCGCCTGGACCAGTTCGACTTCGACATGATCCTGCTGACCTTGAACCAGACCCTCAGCCCGGGCCTCGAGCAATGGCAGTACTTCCACTCCAGCCAGGTCGGGGTCAAGGGCAGCAAGAATTACTCCGGGATCGCCAACCCAGTGGTCGACCATCTGCTGGAAAAGCTGCTCGCCGCCCAGACCCGCGACGAACAGGTCGCCGCCGGCAAGGCTCTGGATCGCGTGCTGCTGTGGCAGCATTACTGCATTCCCAACTGGTATCTCAATTATCATCGCCTGGCGTACCGCAACCGGTTCGCCTTCGTCACCACGCCGCCCTACACCCTGGGCCTGAGCGCATGGTGGCTGAAATCTTCGGAGAAAGATCAATGAAGCCTTTACGCGCCCTGCTCCTGCAGGCCAGCAGCCTGTTGTTCGCCGGGCTCGCCTGTGCCGCGCCGCAGCATGCCGTGACCTTGTACAACGAGCCGCCGAAGTACCCGGCCAACTTCAAGCATTTCGACTACGTCAACCCGGACGCGCCCAAAGGCGGAATCTTCCGCCAGGGCGGTTTTGGGGGCTTCGACAGCCTCAACCCGTTCATCAGCAAAGGCGTGCCGGCCGATGACATCGGCTTGATCTACGACACCCTGGCCAAGCAGGGCCTGGACGAACCATTCACCGAATATGGCCTGATCGCCGAAAAAATCGAGAAAGCCCCGGACAATGGCTGGGTACGCTTTTACCTGCGCCCCGAAGCCCGTTTCAACGACGGCCATCCGGTACGCGCCGAAGACGTGGTCTTCAGCTTCCAGACCCTGACCAAGGACGGCGCGCCGATGTTTCGCGGCTATTACAACGACGTCGCCGACGTCATCGCCGAAGACCCGCTCAAGGTTTTGTTCAAGTTCAAGCACACCAATAATCGTGAACTGCCGTTGATCCTCGGCCAATTGCCGGTATTGCCGAAACACTGGTGGGCCGAGCGCGACTTCAGCAAGGGCAATCTGGAGATCCCCCTGGGCAGCGGCCCCTACAAAGTCGCTGAAGTGAAGGCCGGACGCTCGATCCGTTATGAGCGAGTGAAGGATTATTGGGGCAAGGACCTGCCGGTCAATCGCGGCTTCTATAATTTCGACGTACTGGCGACCGACTATTACCGCGACAACACCGTCGCGGTCGAGGCCTTGAAAGCCGGGCAGTTTGATTTCTGGCTGGAGATGACCGCCAAGAACTGGGCCAACGCCTACAACATCCCGGCCGTGACCGAAGGCCGGTTGATCAAGGAACAGATCCCCAACGGCAACCCCACCGGCATGCAGGGTTTTGTCTACAACCTGCGCCGGCCGATTTTCCAGGACGTACGGGTGCGCAAGGCCTTGAGCCTGCTGCTGGACTTCGAGTGGACCAACAAGCAGCTGTTCAACGGCGCCTACGCCCGCACCCGCAGTTATTTCGAGAATTCGGAAATGGCCGCCACCGGGCTGCCCGGCGAAGACGAGTTGAAGATCCTCGAGCCCCTGCGCGGCAAGATTCCCGAACAGGTCTTCACCGACGCCTTCCAGCCGTCGGTGTGTGACGGCAGCGGCATGATCCGCGACCAGCAGCGCAAGGCCTACCAATTGCTGCAAGAGGCCGGCTGGCGCATCGTCGACGACAAGATGGTCGATGCCCAAGGCAAGCCGGTGGTGCTGGAATTTTTGCTGGCCCAGACCGAGTTCGAACGGATACTGCTGCCGTTCAAGCGCAACCTGAGCGACCTGGGCATTGAGCTGATCATCCGTCGGGTCGACGTCTCCCAATTCGTCAACCGCGTACGCTCCCGGGACTTTGACCTGGTGGTGGGCAGCTTCCCGCAATCCAGCTCACCGGGTAACGAACAGCGCGAGTTCTGGATGTCGGCCGCCGCCGACAAACCCGGCAGCCGCAACACCATGGGCCTGAAGGATCCAGCCGTTGACCAGTTGGTGGAACAACTGATCAACGCCGATTCACGCAAGAGCCTGGTAGCTCACGCCCGTGCGCTGGATCGGGTTTTGCAATGGGGCTACTACGTGATCCCGAACTGGCACATCAAGACCTGGCGCGTGGCCTACTGGAACCACATCGGCCATCCGAAAATCACGCCGACCTATGACATCGGCACCACCACCTGGTGGGTCAAGCCGGAGGTCAAGCCGGCCGATGAAGTAGAGAAGCAGGTCATCGAGCAGCAAATCGCCGCCCCTGCGAGCGTGGAGTAACGAAATGCTGGCTTACATTTTTCGGCGACTGCTGCTGATCATCCCGACCCTGTTCGGCATCCTGCTGATCAACTTCGTCATCATCCAGGCCGCGCCCGGCGGGCCGGTGGAACAGATGATCGCCAAGCTCGAGGGTTTCGAGGGCGCCACCAGCCGTATTGCCGGCGGCGGTGCCGAAGTGTCGGTGGCCGGTTCCTCCTACCGCGGCGCCCAAGGCCTGGACCCGGCGCTGGTCAAGGAAATCGAGCGTATGTACGGCTTTGACAAGTCGGCACCCGAACGCCTGTGGATCATGATCAAGAACTACGCCCACCTGGACTTCGGCGACAGTTTCTTCCGCGACGCCAAAGTCATCGACCTGATCAAGGAAAAGATGCCGGTGTCCATCTCCCTCGGGTTGTGGAGCACGCTGATCATGTACCTGGTGTCGATCCCGCTGGGGATCGCCAAGGCCACGCGGCACGGCAGCCATTTCGACGTCTGGACCAGCTCGGCCATCATCGTCGGCTACGCGATCCCGTCATTCCTGTTCGCCATCCTGCTGATCGTGGTGTTTGCCGGCGGCAGCTATTTCGACTGGTTCCCCTTGCGCGGGCTGACCTCCAACAACTTCGACGAGTTGAGCATGGGCGGCAAGATCCTCGATTACTTCTGGCACCTGGCCTTGCCCGTGACCGCCCTGGTGATCGGTAACTTCGCCACCATGACCCTGCTGACCAAGAACAGTTTCCTCGACGAAATCAACAAGCAATACGTGGTCACCGCCAAGGCCAAGGGCCTGACCCGCCACCGGGTGCTCTATGGCCACGTATTCCGCAACGCCATGCTGCTGGTGATCGCCGGTTTCCCTTCGGCATTCATCGGGATCTTCTTTACCGGCTCCCTGCTGGTGGAAGTGATCTTCTCCCTCGACGGCCTGGGCCTGATGAGTTTCGAAGCGGCGATCAACCGCGACTACCCGGTGGTGTTCGGCACCCTATTCATCTTCACCTTGCTGGGACTGGTGGTGAAACTGATCGGCGATTTGACCTACACCTTTGTCGATCCGCGCATCGACTTCGAAAGCCGGGAGCATTGAGATGAACCTGTCCCCTCTCAATCGCCGCCGCTTTGAACTGTTCAAGGCCAACAAGCGTGGCTGGTGGTCGCTGTGGCTGTTCCTGATCCTGTTCGGGCTGAGCCTGGGCGCCGAGTTGATCGCCAACGACAAGCCGCTGGTGGTGCATTACGACGACGGCTGGTACTTCCCGGCCCTCAAGCGCTACCCGGAAACCACGTTCGGCGGCGAATTCCCGCTGGAAGCCAACTACAAGAGCCCGTACATCCGTGAACTGCTGGCGGCCAAGAACGCCTGGGTGCTGTGGGCACCGATTCCGTTCAGCTACCAGAGCATCAACTACGACCTGAAGGTCCCGGCCCCGGCACCGCCCTCTTCCGTGAACTGGCTGGGCACCGATGACCAGGGCCGCGATGTCCTGGCCCGGGTCATCTATGGCTTCCGCATCTCGGTACTGTTTGCCCTGACGCTGACCGTGCTCAGCTCGATCATCGGCGTGATCGCCGGCGCCCTGCAGGGCTTCTATGGCGGCTGGGTGGACCTGGCTGGCCAACGCTTCCTGGAAATCTGGTCCGGGCTGCCGGTGCTGTACCTGCTGATCATCCTGGCCAGTTTCGTCCAGCCCAACTTCTGGTGGCTGCTGGGCATCATGCTGCTGTTTTCCTGGATGAGCCTGGTGGATGTGGTCCGTGCCGAATTCCTGCGCGGGCGCAACCTGGAATACGTCCGCGCGGCGCGGGCACTGGGCATGCAGAACGGCGCGATCATGTTCCGTCACATCCTGCCCAACGCCATGGTCTCGACCATGACGTTCATGCCGTTCATCCTCACCGGCGCCATTGGCACCCTCACCGCCCTGGATTTCCTCGGCTTTGGCCTGCCGCCCGGCGCACCGTCCCTGGGGGAGCTGGTGGCCCAGGGCAAATCCAACCTCCAGGCGCCCTGGCTGGGCATCAGCGCGTTCGCCGTGCTGGCCGTGATGCTGAGCCTGCTGGTGTTCATCGGCGAGTCCGCTCGTGATGCCTTCGATCCGAGGAAATGAAATGAACCAGGATAATCTGATCGAAGTGCGTGACCTGGCGGTAGAGTTCATTGTTGGCGAACGCCGCCAACGTGTGGTCGAGGGGGTCAGCTTCGATATCAAGCGCGGCGAAACCCTGGCCCTGGTGGGTGAAAGCGGCTCGGGCAAATCAGTCACCGCCCATTCGATCCTGCGGTTGCTGCCCTACCCGCTGGCCCATCACCCCACCGGGAGCATCCAGTATGCCGGCCAGAATTTGCTGGGCTTGAAGGAAAAAACCATCCGTCATATCCGCGGCAACCGGATCGCGATGATCTTCCAGGAGCCGATGACATCCCTCAACCCGCTGCACTCCATTGAAAAACAGATCAATGAAGTGCTCGGCATCCACAAGGGCCTGAGCGGCAAGGTCGCGACCCGCCGGACCCTCGAGTTGCTGGAACTGGTCGGCATTCCCGAGCCCCACAAGCGCCTCAAAGCCCTGCCGCACGAGCTGTCCGGCGGCCAGCGCCAGCGGGTGATGATCGCCATGGCCCTGGCCAACGAGCCGGAACTGCTGATCGCCGACGAGCCGACCACCGCGCTGGATGTCACCGTCCAGCTGAAAATCCTCGAATTACTCAAGCAATTGCAGGCGCGATTGGGCATGTCGCTGCTGCTGATCAGCCACGATTTGAACCTGGTGCGAAGAATTGCGCATCGCGTATGTGTCATGCAGCGCGGTTGCATCGTCGAACAGGCATCGTGCGAAGAGTTGTTCCGCGCACCGCAGCATCCGTACACTCGGGAATTGCTGGGCGCCGAACCCAGCGGCACCCCGGCGACCAACGTCGTCGGCCCGCCGCTGTTGCAGGTCGAGGACCTGAAAGTCTGGTTCCCGATCAAGAAAGGCCTGTTCAAGCGCACGGTAGACTACATCAAGGCCGTGGACGGTATCCGCTTCAGCCTGCCCCAGGGCCAGACCCTGGGCATCGTCGGCGAAAGCGGTTCCGGCAAGTCCACCCTGGGGTTGGCGATCCTGCGGTTGATCGGCAGCCAGGGCGGGATCCGCTTCGAAGGCAAGCAGCTGGACAGCCTGACGCAGCAACAAGTCCGGCCGCTGCGCCGGGAGATGCAAGTGGTGTTTCAGGACCCGTTTGGCAGCCTGAGCCCACGGATGTGTGTGAGCCAGATCGTCGGCGAAGGCCTGCGGATCCACAAGATCGGCACCGAAGCCGAACAGGAACAAGCGATAATCGCGGCATTGAAGGAGGTAGGCCTGGACCCGGAAACCCGGAACCGCTACCCCCATGAATTTTCCGGAGGGCAACGGCAGCGTATCGCCATTGCCCGGGCCCTGGTGCTCAAGCCGGCGTTGATTCTGCTGGATGAACCGACGTCGGCCCTGGACCGTACCGTGCAACGCCAAGTGGTGGAGCTGTTGCGGTCGTTGCAAACCAAGTACAACCTGACGTACCTGTTTATCAGCCATGACCTGGCTGTCGTCAAAGCGCTGAGCCACCAGTTGATGGTGGTCAAGCATGGCCAAGTGGTCGAACAAGGTGATGCCCGCAGCATATTCGCCGCGCCGCAGCACCCCTATACACAGCAGTTGCTGGAGGCCGCCTTCCTGGCCCCAACAACTGCCGAATAACCTGAAAGAGGAGCAACACATGGGTTTTCTCGCCGGTAAGCGCGTACTGATCGTCGGTGTCGCCAGCAAGCTGTCCATCGCATCCGGCATCGCCGCCGCCATGCATCGCGAGGGCGCTGAGCTTGCCTTCACTTATCAGAACGACAAACTCAAGGGTCGTGTCGAAGAATTCGCACAAGGCTGGGGCTCGAGCCCTGAGCTGTGCTTCCCGTGCGACGTGGCCAGCGACGAAGAAATCGCCAAGGTCTTCGAAGAACTGAGCAAGAAGTGGGATGGCCTGGACTGCATCGTGCACTCCGTGGGCTTCGCTCCGGGCGACCAACTGGACGGCGACTTCACCGAAGCCACCACCCGCGAAGGTTTCCGCATTGCCCACGACATCAGCGCCTACAGTTTCGTGGCCCTGGCCAAGGCCGGTCGCGAAATGATGAAAGGCCGCAACGGCAGCCTGCTGACCCTGTCGTACCTGGGCGCCGAGCGCACCATGCCGAACTACAACGTCATGGGCATGGCCAAGGCCTCCCTGGAAGCTGGCGTGCGTTACCTGGCCGGCTCCCTGGGCCCGGACGGCACCCGCGTCAACTGCGTATCGGCAGGTCCCATCCGTACCCTCGCCGCTTCCGGCATCAAGAACTTCCGCAAGATGCTGGCCGCCAACGAAGCGCAAACCCCGCTGCGTCGCAACGTCACCATCGAAGAAGTCGGCAACGCCGGCGCCTTCCTGTGCTCGGACCTGGCGTCGGGCATCAGCGGTGAAATCATGTACGTGGACGGCGGCTTCAACACCACCGCCATGGGCAACATCGAAGAGTAATCTTCACCCGCGCCACGCGTAAAAAAACGCCGCTCGTCCTGGAAAGGCCAAGCGGCGTTTTTTATTGCCGATTGTCTGATTATGCCGCAATACCTTGTGGGAGCGAGCTTGCTCGCGATGGCGATGAGTCTGCTGGCATTGGTATGAATGTACCGACGCCTTCGCGAGCAAGCTCGCACCACCACGGGAATTGGGCGCAGCGCGGGTCAAGGGAATGCCTCGAATCAGTGTCAGTCTCAAGAGCAAATCGGTTGGTCGACCGGGATGCTTTTGTGGCGAGGGAGCTTGCTCCCGCTGGGCTGCGCAGCAGCCCCTCTCAAGCTCACTCAATCAACCTGATCCACCGCGTCGCCGGGCTCCAGGGCCGCTGCGCGCCCCAGCGGGAGCAAGCTCCCTCGCCATTGAATGAGGGGTGAGTCTCGGTTCTTCGACCAACATAAATCTCTGTGTGATCGGGGGTTGGCTTGTGCTAGCTGCGTAGCGCCTGTTTCTGGGCATACATCGCCGCATCCGCGTCAGCCAATAGATTGTCGATTGACCGATGGCGCTGGGCGTCGTATTCGATCTGGCCCACGCTGAAACGAATGTCATAGCCACGCTGCAACATCGCATTGCGCTCATCGAGGATTTCCTTGAGGCGCGCCATGATCGCCGAGGTCTCGACATAGGAAGAGCCAGTGAGCAGCGCCACGAACTCATCACCGCCCAGGCGACCGATCACATCACTTTCGCGAAAGGCGATACGCAGCACATCAGCGAAGGTTTTCAGCGCGCTGTCACCCTCGGCATGCCCATAGCGATCGTTGATCGGCTTGAAGTCGTTGAGGTCGAAGAACAGCAACGTTGCCGGTCGCGACAAGCGATCACACACATTCAGCGCATGCTGGGCCAACGTCCTGAAGCCACGTCGATTGGATAGCAGCGTGAGCTCGTCCATGCTCGCCATCTGCACCGCGACCATTTCCTGTTCGGCCATGCGCGCCAAGTCGCGCAGCAGTTCGCGCTCCTCATCATTGAGTTTGCGCGGCCGGGTGTCGAGCAGGCACAACGTACCGAGCTTGCTACCGTCCTCCAGCCCCAGCGGATGCCCGGCGTAGAAACGAATGCCAGGCTTGTCCGTGACCAAGGGATTGTCGTGAAAGCGCTCGTCCTGCTCCGCGTCGCAGATTTCCAGGATCTGATCCTGCAAGATCGCATGCCCGCAAAAGGAAACTTCCCGCGGGGTTTCGCTGGCGTCCAGGCCGGCGCTGGACTTGAACCACTGCCGGTTGGCGTCCACCAGGGACACCAGGGCGATGGGTACGTCAAACAGACGTCGGGCAAGACGGGTCAGGCGGTCAAACCGTTCTTCAGGTGCGGTATCAAGCAGCTTGAGCGAGTGCAGATTTTTGAGGCGAGCGGCTTCGTCATCCGGTTTGCGTGGCGCAAGCATCGGAAACTCCATTGGCAGGACTTCATGAAGTCTAGCCCAGGACCCCAGCCCTTCAACCGAACGGGCTAAATCCGACGGGCATTTGCCGATCAGGACTAATACACTGCCACTCAAGTTCAAGACGAGGACGCTGACCGATGAAGCACGCCCCCCATGACGACGCCCCACGCTTCTGGCGCGACGCGGCCCTGCCCTTCATCGAAGCCCGGGCCATCGGCGATGGGCGCAAGGTCTGCTATTCGCGCCATTCCCATGACCACTTTTCCATCGGCGCGATCACCGCTGGGCGCAGCACCTACCTTCACGAACGATCGAAATTCCAGGTGGAAAGTGGCACGGTAGTGCTGATGAACCCGGGCGACGTCCACGCGTGCAACCCAATCGACGATCAGCCGTGGTCCTACGTGATGTTGTACGTCGACACCCAATGGCTCAGAGACTTGCAGCGCCGTGTCGGCTTTGACGAAAGCCTGGATTTCCAGGGCTTCGCCACCACCCACAGCCGCGACGTGGAACTGTTTACCGCGTTGGAAAAACTGTATGGACAATTGGTAGACGAGCAGCTCGACGCTGGCGACAAGCACGCCGCCGCCGAGGCATTTTTCATTGACCTGCAACAACGGCTCAACCCTGCCGGTCGCCCGGATCGTGGCAGCCATCCGAGCCTGATGCGTGCGGCACAGTTTATCCACGACCATTGCAGCGAAGCCTTGAAGCTGGAAGACATCTGCACCGCCGCGCAACTGTCACCGTCCTACCTGAGCCGAGCCTTCAAGCGCCATTATGGGATGACGCCCCACGCCTTCCTGGTCAACCGCCGAATCCAGTTTGCCCGGCGCCAATTGCGCGAAGGCAAGCTGATCGCCGACGTGGCGCTGGACAGCGGGTTTGCCGACCAGGCGCATTTCCAGCGTGCCTTCAAGCAACACCTGGCGGCCACTCCGGGCCAGTATCGCGGTTGAACTTCTCCTGTTTTGTGGTGAGGGGATTTATTCCTGCTCGCCCGGGCAATATCGCAGTTGAGCTTCTCCTGTTTTTGTGGCGAGGGGATTTATCCCCGCTCGGCTGCGCAGCAGTCGCAAACCGGCCAACGCGGTTCGCCTGTTGTAGCGCGGCGCCTGGTTTTTGGGGCTGCTTCGCAGCCCAACGAGGATAAATCCCCTCGCCACAACAGTGTTCCAACCGAAACCGTGGGTTTGACTCAAGGCAGCAGCAGATACACCGCACTGGCCACCAATAACACCGCCATCGTCCGATTGAACAGGCGCATGGTCGCCGGATTACGCAGCCAGCTGCGCAGAAAACTCCCGGCGTAAGCCCAGCAGCCCACCGAGACGTAGCAGATCACCAGGTAGATCGCCGCAAACTGCCACACCAGCCACGCCTCGCCACCGGCCACGAATGCCCCCATTCCCGCCACGCAGGCCAGCCACGCCTTGGGGTTGAGCCATTGCATCAACGCGCCATAGAACATCGAAGGCGCCCGTGCCTCGTCCTCGCCTCCCAGGTGCCCGTTATCCATCACCAGTTTCCAGGCCATGAACAACAGGAACGCCACGCCGCCCAGTTGCACCACCCGTGTGAGGCCAGGCCAGCGTTGCAACACTTCATGCAAGCCCAGCCCCATCAGCACCAGCAGCAAGACAAACCCCAGGGTTGCACCGCCCACATGGCGCAACGTCGCACGAAACCCGTACCGCGCCCCGGAGCTGAGGGCGACGATATTGACCGGGCCAGGTGTAATGGAGGCGACCAGGGCAAACGCCGCCATGGAAAGAATCAAACTCATCGCACACCTTCTTTGTATCTGTGAGGGGGCGATCAAGGTAAATTGCCAATCGCAGGCGGTATTGAACAAAACTGCCCAAGGGGGCTACCCATCAGCCCTCCACAAAAACAATACTGCGCGGTTCATTCATCCAGGCGTGTTCTATGTCCATTGCGGTAGTGCGGTTTATTGGCTTCATCCTCGGTATTTTCCTGATCACCCTGGCTGCCAGCATGGCAATCCCGCTTTTGACGCTGGTGATATATGAGCGCAACGATGACCTCTCGGCGTTTTTGTGGTCGAGCCTGATCACCTTCGTCTGCGGCATCGCATTGGTAGCGCGTGGTCGGCCAGCACACACCCAGATGCGCCCGCGGGACATGTACCTGTTGACCACCGCCAGTTGGGTCATCGTTTGCAGCTTCGCCGCCCTGCCCATGGTGTTCATCCAGCACATCAGCTACACCGATGCCTTTTTCGAGACCATGTCGGGCATCACCACCACCGGCTCGACCATCCTGACCGGCCTGGACACGGCCTCTCCCGGCCTGTTGATCTGGCGCTCGATGTTGCACTGGCTCGGCGGGATCGGCTTTATCGGCATGGCGGTGGCGATCCTGCCATTGCTGCGGGTCGGCGGCATGCGGCTGTTCCAGACCGAGTCGTCGGACTGGTCAGAGAAAGTCACGCCGCGCTCCCATGTCGCGGCGAACTACATCCTGTGGATCTATGTCGGCCTGACCGCGCTCGCCACCCTGGCCTTGTGGCTGGCCGGCATGACGCCCTTCGAAGCGATCAACCATGCGATGTCGTTGATTTCCACGGGTGGCTTTTCCACATCGGATGCTTCCCTGGGGCATTGGCCCCAACCGGCCATTCACTGGGTGTCGGTGGTCGTCATGATGGCAGGCGCGCTGCCCTTCACTTTGTACGTCGCCACCTTGCGCGGCAACAAACGCGCGTTGCTCAAGGACCAGCAAGTCAGGGGATTCGTCGGATTCCTGGTCATCACCTGGCTCATCGTGGGGACCTGGCTGAGCCTGAACAGCGACTACAGCTGGTGGGATGCGGTCCGTATCGTGGCCGTCAACGTGACGTCGGTGGTCACCACCACGGGCGTGGCGCTGGGCGACTACACGCTATGGGGCAGCTTTGCCTTGCTGCTGTTCTTCTATTTGACGTTCGTTGGCGGTTGCTCGGGATCGACGGCCGGCGGACTGAAGATCTTCCGCTTCCAGGTAGCCGGCGAGTTATTGATGGGCAGCCTGAAACAACTGATCCATCCCCGGGCGGTGATCCAGAAAAAATACAACGATCACCCCATCGACGAAGAAATCGTCCGCTCGCTGCTGACCTTTTCGTTCTTCTTCACCATCACCATTGGCGCTATCGCCCTGGGGCTGGCGCTGATCGGTCTGGACTGGACCACCGCCCTGACCGGCGCGGCCACCGCCGTGTGCAACGTGGGGCCCGGGCTGGGCACGATCATCGGACCCGCCGGCAACTTCTCGACCTTGCCGGATGCGGCGAAGTGGCTGCTGACCATAGGCATGCTGCTGGGTCGGCTGGAAATCCTGACGGTGCTGGTGTTGTTCACGCCGGTGTTCTGGAAGTATTGAAGACATCGGGCACAAGACAAAAAAAGCCGCGATGCCCTGAACAGGCATCGCGGCTTTTTTTTTCAAGCGATCAGCGGTCGTTCTTGATCGAAGAGCTGGTCGCGTTGGTCAGGCCCTTGGTGTTGTGGGTACCTGGTGTAGCGGTGGAAATCGCCGATGCCTTGGTCAGGCCACGGGTATCACGGTCCTTGGCGATGCTTGAGGTCAGCGAAGCCTTGCTGCTGCGGTCGGTGCGCGTGGTGCCCGTGTGCTTGCCGCTCAGGCCATGATCGCGGGTACGGGTACCGGTGTGGTCGCTAGCCAATCCTTTGCCAAGGCCGCTGGAATCACCCGACTTGTCATGGCCCTGGCCACCACCAATGCCACCACCGATGCCACCGTGGCCACCGCTATTACCACCGCCGTTTCCTCCACCGTGGCCACCACCTCCATTGCCACCGCCTGCGGCATAGCTCGAACCGATAGGCGACAACTCAGCAGGCAGCAAGGCCGAAGCACCGAACGCCAAGGCACAGACCGCAACGGCGATGAGAGATTTCTTATGTTTGGACATGATGTCTCCGAAAGACAAAAACAACGGTTGAACCTTTAAGACTCTCAGGTTCAATTATTGTTCGTGACCGCCCGACCAAGTGAACGGAAATTCACTGTCGATTTTTCGGTGGAGTCGTTCCAGGCACGGTTCTATGCTCAGGCCCATGAACCTACACGACTCGCTGCTCCCGCCCCATGCCGAGATGGTCCGCGCCATGCTCGAACGAGACACCGCCTACGAGGGGGTGTTCTTCACTGCGGTCAAGACCACCGGTATTTTCTGTCGCCCCAGTTGCACCGCGCGCAAGCCGAAACCGGAGAACGTGGAGTTCTTCGCCCATGCCGACGAAGCCATGTCGGCCGGTTACCGGGCCTGCCTGCGCTGCAAGCCCCTGGACGCCGCCGCCATCGCACCAGACTGGATCCAGGCCCTGCTCAAAGCCGTGGACGCCGAACCCGACCTGCGCTGGACCGATGCCCTGTTGCTGGAACAAGGTATCGAGCCACTGAAATTGCGCCGCTGGTTCAAGCAACATTTCGGCATGACCTTTCACGCCTATCTGCGCACCCGCCGCCTGGGCATCGCCTTGGGCGGCATCAAGGACGGCAGCTCCATCGACAATGCCGCATTCGACTCCGGCTATGAGTCATTGAGCGGTTTTCGTGACGCCTTCGTGAAATCCTTCCACATCACACCGGGCCGCGCAGCCCTCAGCGAACCTTTGCTGTTCACCCGCCTGACCACACCGTTGGGCCCCATGCTGGCCATGGCCGAACGACGAGGCCTGGTGCTGCTGGAATTCCTCGACCGCCCGGCCCTGACCAAGGAGCTCGAAGAGCTGCAGCTACGCTACGGCTACACGGTTGCGCCGGGGCACAACGCGCATTTGCAACAGATCGAAACCGAACTGGCCGAGTATTTCGCCGGCAAGCTCACGGCGTTCAACGTTCCGCTGCACATGCCGGGCAGCGCCTTCGCCGTACGGGTCTGGGCTGAACTGCAAAAGATTCCCTATGGCGAAACCCGCAGCTACGGCGGCATCGCCACGGCGCTGGGCAGCCCTGGCGCCAGCCGCGCCGTGGGCCTGGCCAATGGGCAGAATCGCTTGGCCATCGTCATTCCGTGCCACCGGGTGATCGGTGCGGATGGCTCGTTGACCGGTTATGGTGGCGGCCAGCCGCGCAAGGCGTTTCTGTTGCGGCTGGAAAAAGCCGCGGTGCAGGTTTCACTGCCCCTGGCGTTTTGAGCGCTCCGGAGAACGAACACTTGATGCCTGTGCCCTATCACGACGCCAGTGCCTTCCTGGCCAACCTCGACGAAGACTGGCGACGGCATGTCGCGACGATCGGCCCTTGCCTGCTGCAGCCCAAACCGGCCCGCGATCCCTATGAAGCCCTGGTCCGGGCGATTGCCTACCAGCAACTGCATGCCAAGGCAGGCGATGCGATTCTGGGCCGGTTGCTGGCGTTGTTCCCGGCACAGACATTCCCCACCCCCGTGCAAATCCTGGCGACAGACGTTGCTCAATTGCGCGGTTGTGGATTTTCCGCCAGCAAGATCGTGACCATCCAGGGCATCGCCCAAGCGGCCCTGGACGGGGTGGTGCCGGATTACGCCACGGCGCGGGCGATGGAGGACGAAGCATTGATCGAGCGCTTGGTCAGCCTGCGCGGCGTCGGGCGCTGGACCGTGGAGATGCTGCTGATCTACAGCCTGGAACGACCCGACATCCTGCCGGCTGATGACTTTGGGGTGCGCGAGGGTTATCGACGGCTCAAGGGGTCGGCGCAACAACCCAGCCGCAAGCAGATGGTCGAGATCGGCCTGGCCTGGAGCCCTTATCGGACGGTGGCGGCGTGGTATTTGTGGCGGGTGCCGAAATGATGTTGGCTGCACCGACGCCTTCGCGAGCAAGCCCGCTCCCACACTGACCGAGAGTGGGCAGAAGATCTATGACCGACACAGATCCCTGTGGGAGCGGGCTTGCTCGCGAAGGCGGTCGCATGGTCACCCTCAATTCAACTGTCAAGACACAGATTGTCTAGGCTGTACTGAGTCATTTCCAACCCCACTGGAGGTTCCCATGCAGCTCGAAGGATCCTGCCACTGCGGCGCCGTGTCGTTCAGCCTGGCCTGCGCCCACCCCTACCCTTATCAACGCTGCTACTGCTCGATCTGTCGCAAGACCCAGGGCGGCGGCGGTTATGCGATCAACCTGGGGGGCGATGCCCGAAGCCTGAAGGTGCGCGGTCGCAAGCACATCTCGATCTACCATGCACGGCTCAAGGACGAAGGCGATAAACGCGCCCACCGCAGCAGTGCCGAACGGCATTTCTGTTCCCTGTGCGGTTCGGGGTTGTGGCTGTTCAGCCCCGAATGGCCGGAACTGGTGCACCCGTTTGCCTCAGCCATCGACACACCGCTGCCGGTACCGCCGGAGCACACCCACTTGATGCTCGGTTCCAAGGCGCCGTGGGTGGAGGTCGAGGCGCATAAGGGCGACCAGCAGTTCGATGTCTATCCCGAGGAGTCCATTGCTAAGTGGCATGAACGCCTGGGGCTGGTCACTTAGAGATGCAGTGCTGCATAAGGACCCATCGCGAGCAAGCTCGCTCCCACATTGGACTTGGGAAGTTCACAAATCCCCTGTGGGAGCGAGCTTGCTCGCGATGACGCCAGTACCGGCAGCTCTGCACTATCGAGCCGGCACACCACTGTGGAAACGAAACTCCACATCCGGCGATTCGATCAGCTCCCGCTCGGCCTCACGGACCTTGTCGATCACCTGGGCAATGTCCTTGGCGTCACCGTACTGGTAAGCCAGTTTCAGGTAGCCCTGGAAATGCCGGGCTTCGCTTTTCAGCAAACCGAAATAGAACTTGCCCAGCTCTTCATCCAAATGCGGCACCAAGGCCTCGAAACGCTCGCAACTGCGGGCCTCGATGAAGGCGCCAACCACCAGGGTGTCCACCAGCTTGACCGGTTCGTGGCTGCGTACCACCTTGCGCAGCCCCGAGGCATAACGCCCGGCGGAGAGCTGACGCAAACCGATCTTGCGCTTCTTCATCAAGCGCATGACCTGCTCGTGATGCACCAGCTCTTCCCGGGCCAGGCGCGACATCAGATTGATCAGGTCGACGTGGGAATGATATTTGGCGATCAGGCTCAGGGCAGTGCTGGCCGCCTTGAACTCGCAATTCTTGTGGTCGATCAGCAACGTTTCCTGGTCAGCCAACGCGGCCTGGACCCAGGCATCGGGGGTGCGGCAACCAAGGAATTCGTGAATTTCGGGAAGATTCATGGGGCTCACGGGAAAAGGTAGTCGAGCGAAGGGCGCCGATTATACCGGCCTGCCCCCAGACCACCAGCCACCGCCGTTGATATGCATCAAGTCAAAGACTCACCCACAGCAACTAGACTGCCCCACAACAACTATAGTTGAGCAACGCCAGCCTTTTCATTGCAGGAGAACGCCGATCATGCAAGCCATTCGCAGCATCCTGGTGGTTATTGAGCCCGAACATTCGGAAAGCCTGGCGCTCAAGCGCGCCAAACTGATCGCCGGAGTGACCCAGGCCCACCTGCACCTGCTGGTGTGCGACAAAAAGCATGACCATGCCGGCCTGCTCAGCGTGCTCAAGGCCGCACTGCTGGCCGACGGCTACAGCGTCACTACCGAGCAGGCCTGGAACGAAAGCCTCCACGACACCATCATCGACGTGCAGCAGGCGGAAGGTTGCGGCCTGGTGATCAAGCAGCACTTCCCCGACAGCCCGCTGAAAAAAGCCCTGCTGACCCCGGCGGACTGGAAACTGCTCCGTCACTGCCCAACCCCGGTGCTGCTGGTGAAAACCGCCGGCTCCTGGAAAGACAAGGTGATCCTGGCCGCCGTCGACGTTGGCAATGCCGACGGCGAGCATCGCCACCTGCACTCCACCATCATCGATCATGGCTATGACATCGCCCTCCTCGCCAAGGCGCACCTGCATGTGATCAGCGCCCACCCCACACCGATGCTTTCGTCCGCCGACCCGACGTTCCAGCTCAAGGAAACCATCGAGGCCCGCTATCGCGAACAATGCCGGGCGTTCCAGGCCGAATTCGACATCGATGACCAGCACCTGCACATCGAAGAAGGCCCGGCGGACGTCTTGATTCCGTATATGGCGCGCAAGCTGCAGGCGGCGGTGACGGTGATCGGCACCGTGGCCCGCTCGGGGTTGTCCGGGGTGCTGATAGGAAACACCGCCGAGGCCGTGCTCGATACGCTGGAAAGCGATGTGCTGGTGCTCAAGCCGCAGGAGGTCGAAGACCATCTGGTGGAGTTGGCGGTCAAGGAATAAAGCGAATGGGCTTTTTGTGGCGAGGGAGCTTGCTCCCGCTGGGTTGCGCAGCGACCCTCGCTCTTGATCTAAAAAAATCTCTGGTCCTGGAAATCCAGGCGTCTGCTGCGCAGCCGAGCGGGAGCAAGCTCCCGGGCACAAAAGCGCCTTTGCATAAATGGCCGGGGAGTCAGCCGCCAATCGCATCCTTCAGGAACCCCGGCGCTATGTAGCGCTGGTAATGGGCTTCGGACAGGAGGAAAAATTCCCGATCAATGGCGTCGCGCAGGTCCGGCAGGTCCCAGTCGCGAAACTCCGGCATCAGCACCATGCCGTAGGCTTCCAGGTTGTTGATCACCCGCGCCCCCCTGGCGATCAACTGATAGGCCCAGCAATATTCCGACTGGTGCGGCACAAAGCGGATCTTGCGCGACTCCAGTTGCTGGCGCAGCAATACCGGGTCGAAAACCTCCAACTTGGCCACCATCACCTGCACCAACAGCTGCTCGAGCCGCATCCACACCGCGCGCTTTTCGTCCTCGTTGTAGCCGTTCCAGTGAATCACTTCATGGTGGAACCGCTTGCAGCCACGGCACACCAGGTCACCGTAGACAGTGGAGCAAAGGCCGACGCAGGGGGTCTTGATGAGCTGGTTGGGCATAAGCAAACGCACACGCAAAAGCAGGACAGGCCGGCATGTTAGCCCTTTGTCTAAGATTGATCACCCCTCAAACTTCCAGGCCCAACTTACCTTTAATTTTTTTTTCCCGTAGAATCAGCCAGCCTTTTAAGGCGCCAATGTCCGTTAGAAGCTGTTTTCAAAGCGTCACGAGCACAGTCGTTCCTTCAGAGCGGTGTTGGCGAAGGGTCTTTCCAGCGGGGAAAGCCCAACGCCAACCCTCATCAGCTCCCGTTCTGCAGGCGTAAAACTTTGAAAGCAGCTTCTGTGAGGAACGTGCGGAAACTCTGGCGTGATGGCTCAAAAAGCCGTCGACGCGCATGAGTACCGCGGGTTCCTGGATGAGCGTCCCGGACACCCATTTGGGACCACTGATGAGGGTAATAACTGTGCTTGAAGCCTACCGCAAACATATCGAAGAGCGCGCAGCCCTGGGTATCGTTCCCCAGCCGCTTAACGCCGAACAAACCGCAGGCCTGATCGAGCTGCTGAAAAATCCTCCGGCTGGCGAAGAAGCTTTCCTCGTTGACCTGATCACCAATCGCGTTCCGCCTGGAGTCGACGAGGCTGCCTACGTCAAGGCCGGCTTCCTGTCCGCCCTGGCCAAGGGCCAGGCCCAATCCCCTCTGCTGGACAAGAAGCGTGCCGTTGAACTGCTCGGCACCATGCAGGGCGGCTATAACATCGTGACCCTGGTGGAGCTGCTGGACGACGCCGAGCTGGCGCCGGTAGCCGCCGAAGAACTCAAGCACACCCTGCTGATGTTCGATGCCTTCCACGACGTGGCTGAAAAAGCCAAGAACGGTAACGTTCACGCCAAAGCCGTGCTGCAATCCTGGGCTGACGGCGAGTGGTTCAAGAAGCGCCCGGTGCTGGCCGACAAGATCAGCCTGCGCGTGTTCAAGGTCACCGGCGAAACCAACACCGACGACCTGTCCCCTGCTCCAGATGCCTGGTCGCGTCCTGACATCCCGCTGCACGCCCTGGCCATGCTGAAAATGGCCCGTGACGGCATCGTTCCGGACGAGCAAGGCAAGACCGGCCCGATGAAGCAGATCGAAGAAATGCGTGGTCAAGGCTTCCCGATCGCCTACGTCGGCGACGTGGTCGGTACCGGTTCCTCGCGTAAATCGGCGACCAACTCGGTGCTGTGGTTCTTCGGCGACGACGTCCCTTTCGTTCCGAACAAGCGCGCCGGCGGTTTCTGCTTCGGCAGCAAGATCGCACCGATTTTCTACAACACCATGGAAGACGCCGGCGCCCTGCCGATCGAATTCGATGTGTCCAACATGCACATGGGCGACGTGATCGACCTGTACCCGCATGCTGGCAAAGTCTGCAAGCACGGCACCGATGAAGTTCTGACCACCTTCGAAATGAAGACCCCGGTCCTGTTGGACGAAGTCCGTGCCGGCGGTCGTATCCCGCTGATCATCGGCCGTGGCCTGACCGAGAAGGCACGCGCCGAGCTGGGTCTGCCACCGTTCGACCTGTTCAAGAAGCCTGAAGCCCCCGCTGAAAGCACCAAGGGCTTCACCCTGGCGCAGAAGATGGTCGGCAAGGCTTGCGGCCTGGCAGAAGGCCAAGGCGTACGTCCTGGCACCTACTGCGAACCGAAAATGACCACCGTGGGCTCCCAGGACACCACCGGTCCAATGACCCGTGACGAACTGAAAGACCTGGCGTGCCTGGGCTTCTCGGCTGACCTGGTGATGCAGTCCTTCTGCCACACCGCGGCCTATCCAAAGCCGATCGACGTCACCACCCACCACACCCTGCCTGACTTCATCATGACCCGCGGCGGCGTTTCCCTGCGTCCGGGCGACGGCATCATCCACTCGTGGCTGAACCGCATGCTGCTGCCAGACACCGTGGGTACCGGTGGCGACTCGCACACCCGCTTCCCGATGGGCATCTCGTTCCCGGCCGGTTCTGGCCTGGTCGCGTTCGCCGCTGCCACTGGCGTCATGCCGCTGGACATGCCGGAATCGATCCTGGTGCGCTTCAAAGGCAAGATGAAACCTGGCATCACCCTGCGTGACCTGGTTCATGCCATTCCGTACTTCGCCATCCAGAACGGCCTACTGACCGTCGAGAAGAAAGGCAAGAAAAACGCCTTCTCCGGCCGCATCCTGGAAATCGAAGGCCTGGAAGGCCTGACCCTGGAACAGGCTTTCGAACTGTCCGACGCCTCGGCCGAACGTTCGGCTGCCGGTTGCACCATCAAGCTGTCGAAAGAATCGATCACCGAGTACCTGCAGTCCAACATCACCCTGCTGCGCTGGATGATCGGCGAAGGCTACGGTGACGCCCGGACCCTGGAACGTCGCGCCCAAGCGATGGAAGCCTGGATCGCCAACCCGCAACTGATGGAAGCCGATGCCGACGCCGAATACGCCGAAGTCATCGAAATCGATCTGGCCGACATCAGCGAGCCGGTGCTCTGCGCGCCGAACGACCCGGACGACGCCCGTCTGCTCTCCAGCGTGGCTGGCGAGAAGATCGACGAAGTGTTCATCGGTTCGTGCATGACCAACATCGGTCACTTCCGCGCTGCCGGCAAGTTGCTGGATCAAGTCAAGGGTCAGCTGCCAACCCGTCTGTGGCTGTCGCCGCCGACCAAGATGGACGCTCACCAACTGACCGAAGAAGGCTACTACGGCATCTACGGCAAGGCTGGCGCACGCATGGAAATGCCAGGCTGCTCGCTGTGCATGGGTAACCAGGCACGCGTTGAGCCGAACAGCACCGTGGTGTCGACGTCGACCCGTAACTTCCCGAACCGCCTGGGTGACGGCGCGAACGTCTACCTGGCTTCGGCCGAACTGGCGTCCGTTGCTTCGATCCTGGGTCGCCTGCCGACCGTCGAGGAGTACATGGAATACGCCGGCAAGATCGACAGCATGGCAGCGGACGTGTACCGCTACCTGAGCTTCGACCAGATCGCCGAGTTCCGTGAAGCGGCTGCAAACGCCAACATCCCGGTCGTTCAAGCCTAAGGCTTAGACGCTCGACGAAAAACGCCGCCCTTCTTGCGAGGGGCGGCGTTTTTTTATGCCTGTCATTTCGATACCAGCCGAACCACCGCTATCGCGAGCAGACTAACGTTGGTCTATCTGACAGGCCGATCTCCCTCGCCACCGGGGAATGGTGGCGATTGGCAGATTTGTGCTCGCTACCACAACCCGTGTGGGCCGGTCAGGCCATCAGGGAGTAGACCAACGCCGTAATCGCCACCAAACCCACCCATACCACAAAGACATTGGAAGCCTGACCGCGATAGCGGGCCATGGCCGGGACTTTGCGGATGGCGTACATCGGCATCAGGAACAGGATGGCCGCGATGACCGGGCCGCCCAGGGTTTCAATCATGCCCAGGATGCTCGGGTTGAGCGTGGCGACGATCCAGCACACCAGCAGCATGAACGCCGCCGTCAGGCGGTCGAGGGTCTTGGGCGCCGGGCGGCGGCCGCTCTTGACGATCAGGCCCTTGAGGCCTTCGCTGGCGCCGATGTAATGGCCGAGGAAGGATTTGGAGATCGCCACGAAGGCAATCAGCGGCGCGGCAAAGGCAATGGTCGGGTTGCTGAAATGGTTGGCCAGGTACGACAGGATCGACAGGTTCTGCGCCTTGGCCTCGGCCAGTTGCGCCGGGGACAGGGTCAGCACACAACTGAACACGAAGAACAGCACCATCACCACCATCAGCACATGGGCGCGCGACAGGATCTGCGAACTGCGCTCCTCGGCATTGGCGCCATAACGACGCTTCTGGTCCACCGCAAAGGCCGAGATGATCGGTGAATGGTTGAACGAGAACACCATCACCGGAATCGCCAGCCACAGGGTATGCAGCAGGGCCGATGGTTCAGGCGGCGTGGACGCCGTGGTCAGGATACCGCCGCTCCAGTGCGGAATCAGGAACACCGCCAGAAACAGCAGCGCAACGATGAACGGGTAGACCATCAGGCTCATGGCCTTGACGATCGCCTGCTCGCCGCAACGCACCACGGTCAGCAGGCCCAGGATCAGCACCAGGGACAGCACAACCCGAGGAGGCGGCTGGATATGCAACTGATGTTCCAGGAAACTGCCCACCGTGTTGGTCAACGCCACACTGTAGATCAGCAGGATCGGGAAAATGGCAAAGAAGTACAACAGCGTGATCAGCGCACCGGCCTTGAGGCCGAAATGTTCTTCCACCACCTCGGTGATGTCCGCGCCGTCGCGACCGGATAACACGAAACGGGTCAGGCCCCGGTGGGCATAGAACGTCATGGGGAACGCCAGCACAGCCAGGATCAGCAACGGCCAGAAGCCGCCCAGGCCCGCATTGATGGGTAAAAACAGAGTACCTGCACCGATGGCGGTGCCAAACAGGCCCAGCATCCACGTGGTGTCCTGGCGACTCCATTGGCTGAGGGTGGCTGGGACTGTCGTTTCAAAGCGCTCTTCGACGCTATTGGCCTGATCATTCATCCGGGCGGATCTCCGTATTCCGGTCACATGCACCCGGCCGGGACGAGTCGGAAAAGCCCGACAGGCAGCGCCCTGGCCGAAACAGGGGCGCGATTGTCCGGGATTCACGAGCAGAAGCAAAGACTTAGCTGAGGAGCGGTTATGCGTATCAGATCGCTGCCATGGAATTATCCCTGCATTCCCTGTGGGAGCGAGCAGGGCCGCCAGAGCCAGGCCGGCTGTCAGGGCGCAACCCTAAGCAGCCGTGAGCGCAGCAATGGATAGGTACCCCGTCAACAAAATACGAAATGCACATAATAAAAAGCCAAGCCCCCTGCCCCCGGCTCCTACAATCAGGTTGAATACTTGAAATCGCCCCAGCGCCTACAGGAGCCCAGCATGACCGCAACCGTTCTGGTACTGGTTGAAACCGTCAATGAATACCTGCCGATCCTCGAGAAGCAGGGTTACCACCTGGAATTGGCGCCCACGCCTGCCGAACGCAAGACGGCGATTTTCGAACACGGTGAACGCTTCAGCGCAGTACTGACCCGCGGCCCCCTGGGCCTGACGGAGGAAGAGATCGCCGCCCTGCCCAACCTGAAAATCATCTGCGTGATCGGTGCCGGTTACGAACAAGTGGACCTGCAGGCCGCGCGCCATCGGGGCATCGTGGTCACCAACGGTGCCGGGGTCAACGCGTCGTCGGTGGCTGACCATGCCATGGCGCTGTTGCTGGCGTTGGTGCGCGACATACCCCATTCCGATACCGCCCTGCGGCGGGGCGAATGGCCAAGGGTTGCGCGCCCTTCCCTGGCGGGCAAGCGGCTGGGCGTGCTGGGCCTTGGTGCGGTGGGCATGGCGATCGCCAAACGGGCCGCCCTGGGCTTTGACATGAGTATCAGCTATCACAATCGCCGGGTGCGCAATGACGTGCCCTACACCTTCTGCGCCACTCCCACGGAACTGGCGCGGGTTTCGGACTTCCTGATCGTCGCCACGCCAGGCGGCCTGGATACCCGGCAATTGATCAACAAGCAGACCCTCGATGCGCTTGGCCCAAACGGGTTTCTGGTGAACGTCGCCAGGGCCAGCGTAGTGGCCACCGCCGATCTGATCAGCGCCCTGGAACACCGGCGAATCGCCGGAGCGGCCCTGGATGTGTTCGATCACGAGCCCGAGGTGCCGCAGGCGCTGAAAAACCTGCCCAACGTCGTCCTCACACCCCATGTGGCCGGCCTGTCGCCAGAAGCGACCCGCGCAATGGTAGAGCTGGTGGGCCAGAACCTGACCGCGTTCTTTTCCGGTAAACCGGTGTTGACGCCAGTGCCGTGGCCCGGCGAGGAGCGTTAAAGAACGCCCAATAACGTCCACAAGCGCCGGGATTCGGCATCGGCACTGATCAGTTCACCCAACAACTCGCTCAACGGCTTGTTGCCCCACTCCACGCCGCGCCGGATCAGGTAGGGCACCGGGCTGTGGGGTTCGGTACGAGCCAGGTAACCGGCGATGACCAGTAACTGTCGATAGGCCTCTTCACGATTGGCCGGCTCCTGGAAGACCTGGGCGGGTGCCGCCTGCGCCTGGGACGTCGACGTCGTGGACGGCGGGGGTGTTTGCACCGGCGCGACGGTGGGTTGCTGTGGGTGCATCGCGATGAACTCCTCTACCAGTGCTAGCAAGGCCTGCATCACGTCCTGCAGGGATTTGTAGCCCGGGGCCAGATTGCCCAGGTAAGCATCGCTCCAGGCTTCGAGCCGCTGCAGGTGTTGCAGGCTCAACATCAGGCTGCCTTGGCGATGCAGCCAGAACGACAAGGGTGTGTTGCGAATCAGTTCGGCGAGTTTCTTTTGATCGTTGCGCGCAGCTTCCGCCGAGGCCTTGGCGTTCTTGCTGTCGTTGACCAACACTTGCTGGCGCTGCAAGCGTTGCCAGTCGTCCAGGCAGAAAGCGGCGAAGGCCTGTTCCCGGCCGTCGAACAACGGCACCCGCGTCAGCAGCACTTCGCTGTAGCGACGGGCCAGCCACTCCAGCGGAATCACCCGCCACGACTGGTCGCCTTCCTCGGCCTGGGGGTGCAACTGCTCCGGATAACGCTCACACAGCCCCGCCACCAGCGCCAGGCTGCCCGGCAATCCCTCCAGCCCGGCCATATGCAGCCAGGCCTCCCCCAGCCAGGCACTAATCATCAAGTCCTTGCTACGCTCCAGCAGCAACGTGGTCGCGAGCCGTTCCAGGTCCGGCCACAGGGCGCGCTTGATCGAAGACTGCCACACACCGGTGGGCAAGCTGGTGTCGTCCTCCCGGCGCAGTTCGCGCAGTTGGTCGTATTCCGGTTCGTAGCGCAGGTCCGGGCCACAGGGCGACTCGGCGCTGATCGGCTCGAGCAACTGAGTGATCAACTCAGGCAAAGGCGATATCGGCAAGCTCACAGGCCCTCCTCACGGGTGGCGATGGCGGGGCTCGATACGGTCGCCATGAAAGGTGAACGGGGCGCCCGCGTCGGCAGCGGCGGGATCGACAACGGCAGCTTGGAACCCTGGCTCATCAACGACAGGCGCACGAACATCAGTGTCTGTTCCGCCGTGCGGGCCTGGGTCTGGGCGGTGACCGGCAGTTGCAGGGCCAGGGGAAAATCGGTGTAGTCGACATTTGGCTGGCGCTGGACCGACACCAGCGAACGCATCAGGCGCAGCAATGACCAGGGCCCCTGGTACTCCCAGCCGGCCTCCAGGTCGCGCACCACCAGGTTCGGTTGCAATGGGTCATTGGCCGGACGCTGGTAGCCGTTGCGGGCCCAGCGCAAGGTCAGGCGCACGGGCTGGCCGACCATCCAGCGCAGGTTCTGCTGGCCGCCGCCGGGGTAGCTGATCTGTTGGTTGCCGGCGTCCAGACTCCAGGTGATCACCTGGTCGGCGCCGCGCTCTTCATCGCGATCGGTGCGCCAGCGCACGTCCATTTCCACCCCCAGGATGCCACTCTTGTCCCTTACGAACAGCGGCCCGAGCCAAGTACCGGCCTGTTTCAAACGGTTGAGGAAATCCTCGGCCGCCAGCCGCTCTGGCGTCTGGCTCAACGTCAGCCCGGCCTGGGCCAAGGGCAGGCGCGTGTCGATCAGTTCCAGCAAATGCTGGACACGCGCCGGATCGGCATCGCTGGCCCGCACATCCTGAGAAAATGGGAAGCGCCCGGCCAGGTACTGATTGAAATAGTTGGCCACGTCATTCCAGGCGCTCGCGGCCTGGTTCTGTTGCAGGTACAGGCACCGTTGCAGGGCACCCTGCTGCAACGCGACCGTGCGCTGGGCCAGGTCGCCGCGCCCGCTGGGCAGGCTGGCGGTCTGCAAGATCTGCGCGCAGGACGTGGTGTCCATGGCGATGAAGTCCCGGCTGACCAATTGCTCCAATTGGGCCGCCGAACTGGCCGGGTTCTGGTTCTTGTACTTGAGCAATTCATCGTTGAGGGCCATGAAGCGCGCTACCTGGTCGTGCTCCAGGGCCGACAGGTTGTCCTGCTGGACGATCAACCATTCCAGGGCGGGCATTCGCTGTTCGGCGACCTGCAGCATCACGCCGAACTGCTGGCTCAGGCTCAGCTTCAAGTCTTGTGGATCGCTGGCACCGTACAGCTGCAAGCCGAAGTTCTTCGAACCGTCCCAGCGCTGGACATCGGCCCGCTGGCTGAACAGTGGCTGGGCATCGATTTCGTCAAGGCCACTCTTGATCTGCGCCAATGCCCGGCGATTGAGCAGACGCTGGAAACGGATCGCCAGGTCGCCGCGATGTACATCCATGAAGGCTTTTTGTAGCGCCACGGCCTGGGTCGTTTGTACATTGAAGCCCATGCCGGGCAACGACGCGTCGCTTTCATCCAGGCTCAACCACATGGCCCGGGCCGCGGCGCCTTCGGCGGCCTGCATCAGCGCGTCACGGTAATCCGGCGGAATGCGCGGCAGTTCTTCGCCGGCATAGCTCTTGTAGCTGGCGAAGTAGTTCAGGGCGACACTGAAATCATCACTGCCAGCGCCTTGGCCCATCGCATCGGGGTTGCTGTCCGACGGATCCTTCTGCATGGCCAACGCCACGAAATCGCGCTTGAACAGCGCCTGCACCGCACCGTCCAGCGCCGTGACATGGTCCTGCAAGACCAGCAGGCCGCTGCCCTGTTGCACCAGCAGATTGTCCCGGGAGCCGGTCTGGACGATCCACTGGTCACGAAAACTCTGCTGCAACTTCGCCGCCTGGCTCTGCAGGTCCTGCTCGATATCCGGCCCCAGCAAAGTGCTGTGGCTGACCTTGTCCAGCATCTGGCTGTAGCCGGGCACCAGGTCCTGGCCCTTGCCTCGCCCCCAGGCCGAGTTGGTCAGGCTGACCAGGGTCTGCAAATCGTCGATCAGCGCCATCAGGTCTTCGAGTTCACTCAACGAATTGCCACTGCCGGCCTCCAGCCGTTGCAGGTGCAGCTTGAGGTAACCGGCCTGGCGCACGAAGTTGTCCGCCAGGAAGTAATGGTCCAGCCAGCGCTGCATCAGGCCGGTGAAATTATCGGAGATCACCGGGCGCGCGGCGTTCAGGTCCAGCCCTTTCAAATCGCCGTTCTGGGCATCGAACAGCACCCGGTTGTAGAAATGTGCACGGCTCAAGGTGCCGGTGTTGAGTCCCAGGGACAACGCGGTATTGCTCAGTTGCACCAGTTCGTCCAGCGGCGCCTTGGGGTCGTTCACCACCTGGCTGAACATCTGGTTGTGCTGTTCCAGGCGTACCGCCAGGTCCACCAGTGCCTTGGCCTTCACGTAGCTCTGCCATTGCGCCGGGTCTTCACTCTCGACATTGCCCCGCCGCTCGGTGTTACGGATGGACTTGAGTTGCTCAAGGTCTGCGTTCAACAGATCCCGCAACGGCAAGATCCAATGATGCCGGGCGGTCAGGCGCAACCCATTCTCCAGTTGCGTGTCCACGGAAGAGAACCACGAGGTGGGAAAGACCACCGAGACGAAGCGCCAGCGCGGGGCCTTTTCCAACATGTTCCAGTAGTTCTGCACGTTATGCCGGGTCGGTTCCAGCTGCGGTTCGTCAGGGTCGACCACGAGGTGGTTCTTATGGGTGCTGAGGATCAAGCGCGACAGCCCTTCGGCTTCCTCCACCGAATCGTGCCAGACCCAGACCATGCCACCCAACCAGACCAGGCCCACCACCAACGCCACCGCTGCGACCAACCGATGCCCGCGCTGGCGCAGGCGCAACAGCCGCGGTACAGGTTGGGCCAAGCCACGCTCAGCCACCAGCCGTCGTGACCACAATTGCCGGGCGAACACGGTTTGCCGCTGGACACTCTCGGCGGCGGTCAAACCATCACCGCTGACAGCCGGCGCCTGGCTGGCAGTGAAATACACCCCGCGACAACGCGGCGCTTCGCCTTGGGCATTGCCCTGGAACACCGGCTCCAGCAGGATCTGCGAGGCCCGTCGCAAGCCTTCGAAGCGCTCCGGCAAACCATAAAGATCGCTGCCCAATTGCCCCGACAGCGCACCGATCTCGATGATCGACTGCGACAGCGCCGCATTGACCTGATCCAGGGCCTGGTCACTCCACTGCGACTGCCAGGCCGCATCCGGCAAATAGGGCGAGGACCAGCCCAGCATCGATTCACGCGCCTCGGCGGGCAGCGCGCTGACCAGTTCCTGGACCCCGGGCAGCTCTTCCATCCCGGTGATTACTACGTACACCGGCAGGCTGAGGCCGAACCGTTGCAACAGGTCGATAAAGCACCGCCGGACCTTGAGGCTCAGTTCGGTGGTGTGTTCGATGTCATCAAGGGTGCTGAACGGCACGGTCCAGATCACCGCATCCAATGGTCGCTTGCTGCGCAAGCGCAACATCAGCCCCAACAGGCGCCACCAGTTACCCCGTTGCCGGTTCATGCCTTCATCGGGCAGGAACAACGCCTGGGGCACCACCAGCACCGAACCCTCGGCATCGGAAAACCAGCGCCCGAACCAGGCGGCCTTGTCGGTCGGTTGCAAGCGCCATTGAGCGCACAATTGGGCGCCGTCGGTTTCGTTACCGAGCATCATCAGCCAAGGCATCTGATAGCGGTCCCGGGTGCCCTGCTCCTGCTCCATGCGGCGCACCGCCCCATAGAAACTGCGAATCGCCGCCCCGCCTTGGGTCCGCAGCCACCAGATCAGGGCCGCGATCAACAACACCACGACGATGGCGAGCACCACCAGGGCAACGATGCTCAGCGGGCTCATGAGTCCTGCTCCTGGGCCACCGCCGACTCGTTCAGTTGCAACACCGGTTCGAGTTCCAAACGTATGTCACGCCAGAACACCTGCCCCAACCCGGTCAGCAACAACACCATCGCCAGGATCGCCAGCCCCAGGCGAAAGCCATCCGGCAACGATTGCTGCACCGGCATGCGCATTGGCGGCGTCGCCGCAGACAGCGCCAGGCGCTGGCTGACATCGACATAATCGGGTTCGTGCTGCCAGGCAAAGGTGAACAACGCCAGGCGCCATTTCTCATGCTGAACCTGGCCGGGCTCGCCACGCAATCGCCCCTGGAACCCGAGGATCAGGCATTGCAGGTAGACATTCGCCAGGTCCCGGGTGCCGGGCATCTGCTCGTCCAGTAGTTTCTTGATCGCCGCCGGCAAGCGCTCACCGGCCTGGCGACTGGCATACATGCGTGATTCGAGGGGGTGCTGCTGCCAGGCCAGTTGTCCGGGCCAAGGGCTGAACAGCAAGGTTTCGTCCACCAGCGCCACGAAGGCGTAGACCAGCGACTTGACCTGCTCGGTAGCGGCATCGCCGACGGTGGCGAAGGCCACCCGCCACAGACGCTGGGCGCTGCGCCCGGAAAACTCCACCACCCGATTGACCAATACCGCAGGGTCGCTGTCCTTGGGCAAGTCTTGCCACTCCTGGGACCACTTCAGCCAGGCCTGGCGAAAAGCACTGCTCAGCGGCGCCTCATGCAGACTCCGAACCGCCCCGCCACTTCCATCAGGCATACGACTCCCCTTTTGCGATCAGGCACTTTCACTGGCTTGCGCCACGAACAACACCACTTGCCACGGGCTGCTGGCCTGGGCCGATGCCGGCGCCACGATGTGCAGCGGCAATTGCGCGTCGAACCATTGGCCGCTGGCGGCCACCACAAACAAACGGGTGTCGTCGCCCACGCTGTAGGCCACCTGTTCGTTGCGGCTCATGGCCTGGTGGGGCAGACCGCTCATGCGTTGTCGGCTCAGCAGCGGGATGTGCCGCGCCGACGCGATGATCGCCCCACGCAACCACTCGCCCGCCGCCTGCTCGCTGGCGCCGTTGGGCATGCGCAGGCCGATCACCAGGCGTTGGTCCGGTTGGTCGTCAGGCAACTGGATCGAGAAGACCTGCTCATTGCGCTCGAAGGCCAAGCTGCGATAGCCGGCGCGAACCAGTTCCAGGGTGGTTTCCAGCCAGTCGAGCAACGGCTCGTAGCCGCGCTGCAATTCGAGGAAATCCAGCGGTGCGAAGGCCGGGACACCCGCCAGTGGATCGAGGGCCGACCAGCTCCCGGCCAGCCCCAGCAGCAAACCGTAGAGCGCCTGGGGCGTCGCCACCCGGGTGTTCAGCGCGCCTTCGACTTCCGGCAAGCGCGCCCACAAGGCGGTCAATTGCCGGCGGATCTCCATGGCATCGTCCTGATTGCCAGCCGCCTGGGCCTGGCGCAAGCGACCCGCGAGAAACATGCACTTTTCCCGGGCCCGGGCACACACCCCGGCGACCCGGCGACCGAGGGCCGACTCCGGCAACAGGATCGGCGTCGGCGGGGTGTATGGCACGCGCCAGAAGCCGCCGCCCTCCTTGCGGATGCGCAACAGCGGCAGGCAGATCGAATCCGCCTTGCTCAGTTGCGTGCACAGCCTCGGGTTGGGTCGCCAGACGGTGATCGACTCGGGAAATGCGCCGCTGGTGAGGTCCGGCAACGCCTCGCCGACCACCGATTGCAGGCGCCCCTTGAGCGGCACCAATTGCCCAGCGCGCCACAGCGGGCTGACGGCCAGGTACACAGTCACGGTGGCGTCGTCGGTCTTGTCGATCGCCTCGCCGATGTCCAACTCCAGGGTCGGCCCGACACCGGCCTGCAGGTTGACCGGCAGGCCGTCCGGCAAGGTGCCCTGCAATTGCAGCAGCCGCACCTGGCCGGCGCTGAGGGCCGAAGGATCGACTTCCAACTGGCTGACACCCCAGAACCAAGGGTTGCAGGCCCCGGCAAAATACGCAGCCAGGGCCTCGGCACGCAGCCCTTGCAATTGAAAATGCTGGGGCAGCAATTGCATGCCCTCATGCCAGCACACCGCGTCAGGTAACAGACTCATACGACTCCCTTCGACATCCCAATTCGCCGCGCTGGGCGGCCCGCGGTCACTCAAGGCTGGCTGTCATCGAGCCCCATCATTGACGAGGGTCATCTCCCGACTGTCGAACTTCAGCCAGGCCTGGCGCTGATCGTCCAGCCGAAGCCGGTGGGCTCCGGGAGTGTTATAGCTGGCGAAGACCAAAAGTCCAGCGGCGCGCCGGCCCTCCAGCGGAAAGGGTTGGCGGTCGATGAATTGCCCCGGAACCAGCTCCAGCCCCCACACCGACATGAGTTGACGATAGTCGCGCTGGAACTGTTCGCGCTCCGCGAACCATTGGCTGGCGGTGATGCCCGACAGCTGCTTGAGCAAGTCCGGGTCGTTCACCGCGATGAAGTCCACGGCGATCGGCGTGTCGTCATTGGCACGCGGCGCGACGTCCAGGGTCAGGCTGTCCAGGTCGACGCTGGGGGCAAAAAGCGAGCAACCGGTGAGCGTCAGGCTCAAAAAAAATCCGAAAAAAAACCCACGCAAAATGAATCTTCCTTTTCTCAGCGGTCTGAAATTGTTTTTGCTTGCTTTTTTATAGACCTGTTCTAGCGTCTTGGGTAGTTCGACCCACACGGTCGAATGCGCCAGGTTCGTCAAGGGAATGACAGGTTTTCTGCCGTCCATTTGCAACCTGTGGATCAGCAAGGGAATGCGATGAGCGGGACTCCCGATGCATTGCGCCCACACATGCATCGGAGTCGGCCGCCATGGCAGAAAGTACCCAGCACAAGCTCGACAGAGTCCGTCCTCCCCGCGTCCAGATCACCTATGACGTGGAAATCGGCAACGCCATCGAGAAAAAAGAATTGCCACTGGTGGTCGGCATTCTGGCCGACCTCTCAGGCAAGCCACTGGACCCGCTGCCCAAGCTCAATGAGCGGCGCTTTACCGAAATCGATCGGGATAATTTCAACGAGGTGCTCGCCTCCATCTCCCCCCGCGCCACGCTCCAGGTGAACAACACCCTCAGCGGCGACGACAGCAAGCTCAACATCGAACTCAACTTCCGCCACATCGACGACTTCGACCCGGTCAAGGTCGTGGAGCAGGTCACGCCGTTGCGTCGGTTGTTCGAAGCGCGCCAACGCCTGCGGGACTTGCTGACCAAGCTCGATGGCAACGACGACCTGGACAAGCTGCTGCGCGACGTGATCGCCAACACTGAAGGTCTGCAGGAGATCAAGTCGGCGCGTCCCCAGGACGTACCGCCAGAGCTGCCCGCCGTGGCCGCCAACGATGACCCTGCCCCGGCCGAACCACAGGCCTGATCGCGCGCATCATTAAGGGAGATAACACCATGCCTGCTTCATCCAGCGCTCAAACCAGCGAGAGCACGACCCAGACCCTGTCCCTGCTGGACAAGATCATCGCCGAAGGCCGCATGGCCCACGACGACAGCCAGCAAGATTACGCCCGCGACATGCTGGCCGAATTCGCCACCCAGGTCCTCGACGAAGGCATGGCCATCGACAAGGACACCGTGGCGATGATCAACGACCGCATCAGCCAGATCGACCAATTGATCAGCGCCCAGCTCAACGAAGTGCTGCACCATCCTGACCTGCAGAAACTCGAAGCCTCCTGGCGCGGCCTGCACCTGCTGGTGCAAAACACCGAGACCAGCACTCGGCTCAAATTGCGCCTGCTCAACGTCACTCAGAAAGAACTGCAGAACGATCTGGAAAAAGCCGTCGAATTCGACCAGAGCGCACTGTTCAAGAAGATCTACGAGGAAGAATACGGCACCTTCGGCGGGCACCCGTTCAGCCTGCTGGTGGGTGACTACACCTTTGGCCGGCATCCGCAGGACATCGGCCTGCTGGAAAAGCTCTCGAACGTCGCCGCCGCTGCACATGCCCCGTTCATTGCCGCCGCCAGCCCGCGGTTATTCGACATGACCAGCTTCACTGAACTGGCGATCCCCAGGGACCTGTCGAAGATTTTCGAGAGCCAGGAGCTGATCAAGTGGCGCGCCTTCCGTGAAAGCGAAGACTCGCGCTACGTGTCGCTGGTGCTGCCGCACTTCCTGCTGCGCCTGCCGTACGGCCCGGACACGCTGCCGGTGGAAGGCATCAACTACGTCGAAGACGTCAACGGCACGGACCACAGCAAATACCTGTGGGGCAACGCCGCCTGGACCCTGGCGCAACGCATCACCGAAGCCTTCGCCAAATATGGCTGGTGCGCAGCCATTCGCGGGGCCGAGGGCGGTGGCGCGGTCGAAGGCCTGCCGGCCCATACGTTCCGCACCAGTTCCGGGGATCTGTCGCTCAAATGCCCGACCGAAGTGGCGATCACCGACCGCCGTGAAAAAGAACTCAACGACCTGGGCTTCATCTCCCTGTGCCACAAGAAAAACAGCGACGTGGCGGTGTTCTTCGGCGGCCAGACCACCAACAAGGCCAAGGTCTACAACACCAACGAGGCCAACGCCAACGCGCGGATCTCGGCGATGTTGCCGTACGTGCTCGCGGCCTCGCGCTTCGCCCATTACCTGAAGGTGATCATGCGCGACAAGGTCGGCAGCTTCATGACCCGCGACAACGTACAGACCTACCTCAACAACTGGATCGCCGACTACGTGCTGATCAACGACAACGCGCCACAAGAAATCAAGGCGCAGTACCCGTTGCGCGAAGCGCGAGTGGACGTGACGGAAGTGGCCGGCAAGCCAGGGGCCTACAAGGCCACGGTGTTCCTGAGGCCGCACTTCCAGCTGGAGGAGCTGACCGCCTCGATTCGCCTGGTGGCCACCCTGCCGCCACCGGTAGCTGCCTGACGGTTGAACTTGTGGCGAGGACGCTGTTGTGGCGAGGGGATTTATCCCCGCTGGGGCGCGAAGCGGCCCTAAATACCGGCCACTCGGTGTATCCGGCAGATCAAGCTGACTGCTCAAGGGGCTGCTGCGCAGCCCAGCGGGGATAAATCCCCTCGCCACAGGGGTTCGGCATTCGTTTCTAGGGGTATTGGGTACCACCTACTTGTCTTCTTCAGGAGTTCCACACAATGGATGCAATCATTCTCGACCTCGGCGGCGACATCAAGGGCGACAGCCTGCTGGAGGGTTTCACGGACAAGATCGAGGTCATGTCCTACAGCCATAACGTGGCGATGCAGGTCACCAACGACGTCAGCAACTCGGAGCGTACCTCCGGTCGGCCCCATATCGGCGAATTCACCCTGACTAAATTCATCGACAGCTCCACCCCTTCGCTCAACGAGTATTGCTGCGCCGGCAAGCCGATCCCGCAGGCCGTCATCACCATCGGCCGCAACGCCGCCGAAGGCAGCGGCCAGATCATGCCGTTCATTGTCTACACCCTGACCAACGTCGTGCTGTCCAACGTCAGTGTCAGCGGCGGCACCGGCGGCAAACCGGTGGAAACCCTGTCGCTGAACTTCACCAAGATCAAATGGGAGCTCACCGCGCAGAAAGACGACGGCACCAAGGAAGGCACGGCGGGCACGACCTGGGACCTGGCCGCCAACAAAATGACCAAGTAGGGAAACCACGCCCATGGCTGGCTTCGGGCTGCGCCCGCCCCTGTTCGAACGCCTGGCCAGCCCGGCGGACGATTCCGGGCGGGCGTTCGACCGACAGGCGTTGCAAGACTCGGTGCATGCCGAACTGTCGCGCCTGTTCAATACCCGACGCGGCCCGCGGGCGCTGACCGAACCGCCGAGCATCCTGGACTACGGCATCGCCGACTGGACCGCGCTGCAACAGCAGCGCAGCGATGACCGCCGACAACTGACCCGGGAAATCCGCCAGGCCATCACCTGCTTCGAACCTCGCCTGCGCCTGGGCGAGGTCGAGGTCTGCCCGGTGCCGGGCCGTGCGCAGCAACTGTGCATACGGCTGTTGGGCGAGCTGCGCGGCGACCAGCATGCCTGGCCCGTGGCCTTTGTCATCGAGCACGCCGGCGACGGCCTTGAGGTACGACATGAGCGACTCGATTGACCCGCAACTGTTGGACTATTACCAACGCGAACTGACCTGGTTGCGGCACGCCGGGAGCCTGTTCGCCGAGCGCTACCCCAAGGTCGCCCGGCGCCTGGAGTTGTCCCCGGGCGAATGCCCCGACCCGCATGTCGAGCGCCTGCTGGAAGGTTTCGCCCTGTTGGCCGCCCGCTTGCAACGCCGGCTGGACGACGACTACGCCGAATTCAGCGATGCCCTGCTCGAACAGCTCTACCCGTTGGCCATGCGGCCCTTGCCGTCGTGCGCCATCGTGCAGTTCGAACCCGACCCCAGCAAAGGCAACTTGAACGAGGGCTATCCGCTGCCCCGCGACACACCATTGTTCGTCACTACGGACAAAGGCCAGAGCATTCATTTTCGGACCACCGCCGCCGTGCACCTGTGGCCGGTTGAAATCAGCGAGGCATTGCTGCTGGGCAGCGACGAAACCCAGGCGCTGACCGGAGTGGTCCGGGCACGCTCGGCCTTGCGCCTGGAACTGCGGTGCCTGGGCGAAAGCCAGTGGTCGACACTGGAAATCGACTCGCTGCGGGTACACTTGGCAGCGTCACCGATCATTAACGCCGGGCTGTACGACCTGATGGGCGCGCACGCCATCGAGGTCCTGGCCGGTGCGCCAGGCAGCGTGCCGGCGTCGCTGACAGGCTTGCCACAGATCGTCGGCTTCGCCAATGACCAGGTCTTGCTGCCGGATGAAGACGGCGTACATCCCGGCATGCGCCTGCTGGCGGAGTACTTTGCCTTCCCGGATAAATTCGGTTTCTTCGATCTGCCACTGGCCGGCGCCACCAGCGACGGTCCGTCGTTGTACCTGTACATCGTTTTCGACCGCCCTCCCACCAGCCGCCTGCCGCTCCAGGCCAGCGACATCGCCCTGGGCTGCACGCCGGTGATCAACCTGTTTCCCAGGACTTCCGAGCCGCTGCGCCCGGATGGCACCCGCAGCGAGTACCGGTTGGTGGCCGACAGTCATCGGGAAAACAGCGTCGAGATCCACAGCATCCGTGGCATGCGCGCCATGTCCAGCCAGGGCGTGCGCAAAGTGCCGGCCTATTACGGAAGCCAGCATGGCAGCGACCAGACCTGCTATTGGCATGCGCGACGGGTCAGTGGCATGAGCCCGAACCGATTGGGCACCGACTTGATGGTCAGCCTGGTGGACACCCAGTTCGACCCGCTGGCCGAAACCCGCGACTACAGCCTCACCGCCGAACTGCTGTGCACCAACCGCCACCTGGCCCAGAGCCTGCCGGCCGGTACCCCGCTGGGTTTCGAGCGCCCGGGGCCGGTGGCCTGGGCGCGCCTGCGCAACCCACCCAGCCCGCAAAGCCTGCCGCGCCTGGACGGCGAATCGCGCTGGCGGCTGGTGTCGCAATTGACCCTCAACCATTTGTCGCTGGTCGAAGGCCCCCAGGCATTGGACGCACTGAGCGAGATCCTCCAATTGCACAACCTGCGGGACGAGGCCAGCGCCCATCGCCAGATCGAAGGGGTATCGGGGCTGAGTTGCGACCGGGTCATCGCCCATGTCGGCGAAGATGCCTGGCGCGGCTGGCGCAACGGCCTGGAGGTGCGCCTGCAACTGGATCCGCAACACTTCGTCGGTAGCAGCGCCGTGCTGTTCTCCGGGGTACTGGCGCAATTCTTTTCCCTTTACGCCACCGCCAATCGCTTCGTGCGCACCGTGCTGGTCCAGTCCGACAAGGAGGTGAAGACATGGCAACCCCAAGCCGGCAAACCCCTGGTGCTCTGAACCTGAGCCAGCGCCTGCGGCGCGACCCGCAACGTTTCGAATGGCTCCAGGCCTTGCTGTTGCTCGAACGTGAACATCCCCAGGCCGAGCCCCTGGGCAGCGGCACCGCGCCGCACGCCGAAGCCTTGCGTCTGCGCGGGCCCTTGACGCCGCTGTTCGCCGCCAGCGAAGTGGAAAGCCTGGGCCAGGAACCCGGCCTGCCGCCAACCCTGACCACGCCGATTTTCGGCCTCGGCGGCCCCGACGGCCCGTTGCCCTACGCCTACCAGGAATGGCTGCAACAACGAGCCCGGGCGAAGGATCATGCCCCTGCGGAATTCCTCGACCTGTTCCAGCATCGCCTGCTCAGCCTGCTTTACAAGGTGATGCGCAAACATCGCATCGCCTTGGGTTTCACTGCCCCGGGATCGTCCGCCGTACACGCGCAACTGCGGGCGTTGACCGGCCTGCTACCCAAGGCCTTGCAGGAGCGCCAGGCCGCCCCCGACTCGGCGGTACTGGCCTGCACCGCGCTGTACGCCGATGGCCGGCGCTCCCTGGACGGGTTCGCGGCGATTGTCCGTGAACAGTTCGGGCTGCCCGTGGAGCTGACGGCCTACGAAGGTGGCTGGCGTGAAATCCCGCCGGCCAGCCGCAGCCGCTTGCCACCGGGCGGGCGCAACCTGTGCCTGGGCCGCAACGCAGTGGCCGGCAGCCACGTCTGGGACGAACATGCCGGCGTGCGCCTGACCCTCGGCCCGCTGACCACGGGCCAGGCCAGCGGACTGCTGCCCAACGGCGAAACCCATCCGCTGCTCGCCAGCCTCTACGCCCTGTACTTCGGCCCCGACCTGGATTGCACCCTGGTGCTGCTGATCCGCGGCGCCGGCCCGCTGCAACTGGACCGCCAGGCAGCGCCACGGCTGAACTGGAACGGTGGCCTGCAACACCAGACGACCCTCGCCGTGCAACGGATCGAAACCCGCCTTCGTCAGCCGGAGATTGCCTGAATGGAACTGGCCAGCCTGATCGGACGCCTCAACCCGGACAACCGCCGCGCCCTGGAACGAGCCGCGCAACGTTGCATGCAGCGCAGCCATCACTACGTGGAAATCGAGCACCTGCTGTTGGAACTGCTCGACATCGAGGGCGGTGATTTTGCCTGCCTGCTGCCACGTTTCGGTCTGGAGCGTGACGCGGTGGCAACGGAAACCAACAAGGCACTGGACCTGTTCAAATCCGGCAGCACCCGCACACCCGCCTTATCGGCGCAAACCATCGGCCTGCTGGAAGACGCCGTGGTCCAGGCCAGCGTGCTGGGCCTGGACAGCATCCGCTCCGGGCTGTTGCTGCTGGCCCTGCTGGACCGTGATGAGCGCCGCAGCCTGCTGCTCAACAGCGCCTCGTCGTTGCTGCGCATTCCCCGCGACGCCCTGCGCGCCCACCTATTGGAGTGGACCGAAAGCTCCCGTGAACATGTCGGTGGCGTGCGCCCGGCCAAACCCGGCGAGCCTCCCCAGAAACAAGACCCGATGCTGGACCAGTACACCCAGGACTTGACCGCCGACGCCCGGGCCGGACGCATCGACCCCATCGTCGGTCGCGACGGCGAGATCCGCCAGTGCATCGACATCCTGCTCCGGCGCCGGCAGAACAACCCGATCCTGGTGGGTGCACCCGGCGTCGGCAAGACTGCGGTGGTGGAAGGCCTGGCCCTGCGTATCGCCGCTGGGGATGTGCCGCCGTCGTTGCAGGAAGTCACCCTGCGCGTCCTTGACCTGGGCCTGTTGCAGGCCGGTGCCGGCGTCAAAGGTGAATTCGAACAGCGCCTCAAAGGCGTGATCGACGCGGTACGCAGTGCCGAAAAGCCGATCATCCTGTTTATCGACGAAGCCCATACGCTGATCGGCGCCGGCGGTGCGGAAGGCGGGAGCGACGCGGCCAACCTGCTCAAACCGGCCCTGGCCCGGGGCGAACTGCGCACCTTGGCCGCCACAACCTGGCTGGAGTACAAAAAATATTTCGAGAAAGACCCGGCCCTGGCCCGCCGCTTCCAACTGGTGCAGGTCGAAGAACCGGACGAACTTACCGCTGTGGAAATGCTCCGCGGCGTCGCGAGCAAACTGGAACAGCACCACGGCGTGCAGGTGCTGGACGCGGCCATCCACGAGGCGGTGAAGCTGTCCCACCGCTACATCTCCGGGCGACAGTTGCCGGACAAAGCCATCAGCGTGCTCGACACCGCCTGCGCCCGGGTCGCCCTCGGCCAGCACGACGTGCCGCCGCCGCTGGAAAGCCTGCGCCATCGGCAGAATAGCCTCAAGGACGAGGTCGAACGCCTGCGCCGGGAACAGGCCACCGGGCTGGATCATCGCGAGCGCATCACGCTGCTCGAAGCCGAATCGACCAGCAACGTGCAAGCCATCCGCGAGCTGGAAACCCGCTGGGGCGAAGAGCGCGAAGCCGTGCGCGAATTGCTCGACACCCGACGCGAACTGCTTACCCTGAGCGAACGCGCCGACAGTGAAAAAGCCGACACCGAGATCGATAACCGCATCGACCACTTGGCCGCCGAACTGCTGCGTCTGGAGGCCGGCCTCGATGCCATTCGCCAGGACGATCCGCTGGTGCCCGAACAGGTGGACAGCAAGACCGTCGCCGCCGTGATTGCCGGCTGGACGGGTATTCCGGTGGGCAAGATGCTCGCCGACGAAGCCCACGCCGTGCGCACCCTCGGCCAGCGCATGGGCCAGCGGGTCATGGGCCAGAGCACAGCGCTGAACACCATTGCCCAACGCCTGCAAGCCTACCGCGCCGGCCTCACCGACCCACAGAAACCGGTCGGGGTGTTCCTGCTGGTGGGCCCCACCGGCGTGGGCAAGACCGAAACCGCCTACGCCCTGGCCGACGCCTTGTACGGCGGTGAACGCAACCTGATCAGCATCAACCTCTCGGAGTACCAGGAAGCCCACACCGTCAGCCAACTCAAAGGCGCCCCACCCGGCTACGTCGGCTACGGCAGCGGCGGCGTGCTCACCGAAGCGGTGCGGCGCAAACCCTATTCCGTGGTGCTGCTGGATGAAATCGAAAAGGCCCACCCGGATGTGCTCGAAGCCTTCTACAACGTCTTCGACAAAGGCCTGATGGAAGACGGCACCGGCCTGGTGGTGGACTTCAAGAACACCGTGATGCTCGCCACCAGCAACGTCGGCGCTGAGCTGTTGCTGGATACGCCTAGCGCGCAACTGGGCAGCGACGCCTTCAACGAAGCCTTGCACAAAGTGCTGCTGCAAGCGTTCCGCCCGGCGTTTTTGGCGCGCATGACCGTGGTGGCGTACCGACCGCTGGATGAAGCGACGCTGGAGGGGATTGTGCTGGCGAAGCTGGAAAAATTGCGCGGGCGCTACAAGGCTGCGACGGGCAAGCAGTTCGAATTCGATGCGGGGATCGTCAAGGCTGTGTTGGCCAAGTGCAGCGCGGCGGGGGCACGGGATGTCGAGAATGTGTTGATGACGCAAGTGACGGGGAAGTTGGCGGAGTGGGTGTTGGAATGATTTGCCCTGTATTTTTTCTCGATCAACGGAAGGAACGTTGCCATGCTGAAGGCAAGACTTGAACTGGAAAAGCGCCATCTTTGTCCCACCTTCGCCAATACTCACGCAGGCATCGTCAGCTTCGACCTGCGCCTTGATATCGATCGAGACTTGCTGGCGTTGGCCGACGGCCACTCGCATCGTGCCTACTACCTGCCGTGGAATCCTGACGCGGGACTCTATGTCGACCTCCCTGCGGCCCCGACGGGCAACGACCCACTCCTGTTCCTCACTGCTAACCTGACAGGCTGTTGCGTGGGAATCCAGAACTTCGGCGGATTCATCAGGGTTCGACACTACAATCTATACACCACGGGCAATCAGAATCCGGTCTTCTCCCAGGATGACCTTTTCCGCTATGGCACCAATGTTTCCTGGCTGCTGCCGTCGGATAAATACAATGTCCCCGCAATCCAAAGAGCGGTCCCCTATACCCATGGCGGGCCTTGGGCCGAAGCCGTCCTGTGGGGCGAGTATGTCGCCACCTACTGGCCATTCACTTCGAAGTGGCACTTCTACTACCAGAATGGAAACGCCAATAAAGTTATCCATGAATTGAATTACCAGTAGCAGGCCATTCAATGCCCCGCTCCACCGACAGCAACACCACCCTCTCCCTCACCGCCACCTCGCTGTCGGCGCTGTACCCTGAATCGCTGTCCGGCGAAGAACGCCTCAACGCCCTGGGTTCGCACATGCTCAACGGCGTCAACGACGGCGCCTCGCTGGACCTCACGACGGCCGTCGCCAGCCATGTCACCACCACGCTGCACAAGGACGCCTTGCTGCGCCCGCTGGATTGGCTGGTGGCCGAAATCCGCCAACTGCCGGCCGACGCCACCGCCGAACGCTATCAACTCCTGCTCCGGCCCTGGCTCTGGTGGCTGAGCCTGGCCAGCAACAACCGCGTATTCCAGAACCTTGCCACATCGGACATCGTCACCACGATTTTCAAGGCCCATGGTTTCACCGACTTCCAGCTCAAGCTCACCGGCAGCTACACCCCGCGCGAATACTGCGTGCAGTACGGCGAAAGCGACCTGGCCTTCGTCTCGCGCCTGCTGGAAGAAGAGGGGATCTTCTGGTTTTTCACCCACGAGGAAGGCACCCACACGCTGGTCCTGGCCGACAGCAACGACGCCTTCGCACCGATTCCCAACGGGCCGACGGTGAACTACCTCGGGCAGCGAATCGGCGAGCGGGAACTGCACGGCATCCGCTCCGGGCAAGTGTGCCTGCAAGCGGTGGCCGGGGTTTACCAGGCGACCGACTATGAATTCACCACCCCAACGACATCGCTCTACAGCCAGGCCGAAGCCGTGGCCGGGCCAAGTTCGGTGTACGAACACCCGGGCGGCTACACCGCCAAGGCCCAGGGCGACGCGTTGACCAAACAGCGGGTGGACGGCCTGCGCAGCCAGGAGCAACGTTTTGTCGGCGAAAGCGATTGCCGCTGGCTGGTGCCGGGATACTGGTTCACCCTCGCCGGCCATGAAGACACGACGCTGAATATCGATTGGGTCGTGACCTCGGTCAGCCACGAAGCCAGCCACGACAGCTATCGCAACCGCTTCGAAGCGATCCCCAAGGCCACGGTCTATCGACCGCCCCGCCTCACGCCAAAACCCCGCATGCACACCCAGACAGCGCTGGTGGTGGGCAAGGCCGGCGAAGAAATCTGGACCGATGAATATGGCCGGATCAAATTGCAGTTCCCCTGGGACCGCACCGGCAAGAACGACGAGACGTCATCGTGCTGGGTCCGCGTGGTCTTGCCGTGGAGCGGCAAAGGCTTTGGCATGCAATTCGTGCCGCGCATCGGCCAGGAAGTCATCGTGACCTTCATCGACGGCGACCCGGACCGTCCCCTGGTCACCGGCTGCGTCTACAACGGCGACAATGCCCTGCCCTACGCGCTGCCGGCGAACCAGACCCAGTCCGGGATCAAGACCCAATCGTCCAAGGGCGGCGGCGGTTTCAACGAGTTGCGTTTCGAAGACAAGAAGGACGCCGAAGAGGTGTTTCTCCAGGCCCAGAAAGACTTCAACATCAACGTGCTCAACGACACCACCGCCACCGTCGGTCACGACGAAACCCTCACGGTGCAGAACGCCCGCACCCGTACGGTAAAGGATGGCGACGAAACCGTGACCCTGGAGAAAGGCAAGCGCAGCGTGACCATCCAGACCGGCAGCGACAACCTCGATGTGAAGGACACCCGCACTGTCACCGTGGGCTCGGATCAGACCCACAGCACCGGCGGCAACTACGAGCACAAGGTCACTGGCAATTACAGCCTGACGGTGGACGGCAACCTGACCATCAAGGTCAGCGGCACCCTGACCCTGCAAAGCGGCGGCAGCTTTGCGATCAAGAGCGGCGCCGACCTGGCCGCCCAAGCCAGCACGTCCATCAGCCAGAAAGCCGGCACAGCCCTGAGCAACCAGGCCGGTACCTCGCTGGAAAACAAAGCCGGCACCACCCTGACCAATGACGCCGGCATCAGCCTGGTGAACAAGGCGGCGGCCGAACAGACCGTGGACGGCGGCGGCATGCTGACCATCAAGGGCGGCCTGGTGAAGGTCAACTGACAGGAACCTGCCGATGGCCTCGAAGAGACTCGACGTGGAACGTGGCGACAGCCAACTGAGCGGGCAACTGGTCGACGGCCAGCTCGACGGCCCGCTGCGGATCGAAGAAGCCCAACGCCCGCAAGCAAAACTCAACTACAGCCAAGGTGAACTGCAAGGCACCAGCACCCTGTATCACCCCAATGGCAAGGTCTCGGCGGTACTGCCGTTCGTGAAAGGCAAACTGCAAGGTGTGGCGAGGTTCTACGCGGCCGAAGGCGGGTTGCAACGCCAGGCCACGTATCGCCGTGGGTTGCTGCACGGCGAGGCGAACAACTACTTTCCCGACGGACAACTGGCCGAAGCCGAGGTCTATCGCGACGGCGTGCGCGACGGCCGCTATCGCCGCCTGCACCCCAACGGCAACCCGGCGGTCGAAGCCCGCTACCTCAACGGCCAACTGCTGGAACCAGCCCAGGCCTACGCCGAAGACGGCCGGCCGCTGGACGCCGAAGGCAAGCCAATCTCCCGGATGCGTTGGTGGTTCAGGCGCTGGAATGATCCGGCGCAGGCATAAACTGGGGACTGGTTCCTGCAGCCGCCTCGCTCCCACAGGGAATGCTGTTCACCTAAGGTTTGTTTAATTCATTGTGGCGAGGGAGCTTGCTCCCGCTTGAGTGCGAAGCACTCACAAAAATGGGCCTGCTGCGCAATCCAGCGGGAGCAAGCTCCCTCGCCACGGGGTCATCTACGGTCTTAAGTAACCTGCATAGTCTCCCCCAGGGATCTTGGTGTTACTCAGGGAATCAACATCTGCACCTGCCCTGGCACCACGATCTTGATCACCCCGGCCCAGGTACACATCAAGGTGCTGTTAGCATCGATGGCCGGCATGTTGCCCAACAACAGAGTCGGGGCGCCGCCGGGGATCCATGGCGCCGCGGTGGCCGGGATGCAGGGCATGGGGGTCAGCACGCCGAGTGCCGCCGCGGTGGCGGCGGCCACGGTCGGATTCGCCAGGCTCATGCACATGCCAAACGTGGTGATGTTCACCAGCGGGATGTGGTCCATGATGTTCGCCGCCGGCATCCCGCCGGTCAGCAGGCGATTGACCGGCAGCACATTGAGCACCGCCGGGGCAGCGCCGAAGCTGCATTGCAAGGTCGCGGTGCCACAGACTTGCGGGCATCCCATCGCGGTTGCTCCATTGAAAGCGACAGACTCCAGAACCTTAGCTCGCCCATCCTCGACGCGCACGTCGCAATGCATCAAGCCCACTGATTATCCTGCAACACGCTAACCTATAAGACCCTGGCGTGCTTGTGACGCCTCCCGCGCGCCATTAGATTAGCCAATGATCGATGGCCTCCAAAATAAGTAGAAGGGATAAGCATGGCGTTTACTGATCAGTCCACCCGCGTGCGCGACGGTGAAGAACTCGATGCCAACCTGATCGACCCGTACCTCAAGGCCCACATTCCCGGCCTGACCGGCGTGCCCCGGATCAGCCAGTTTCCCGGTGGCGCGTCGAACCTGACCTACCTGCTGGAATATCCCGAACAGGAATTCGTCCTGCGCCGTCCGCCGTTCGGCCACAAGGCCAAATCCGCCCACGACATGGGCCGCGAGTTCCGCATCCTCAATCAGCTGCGCGAGGCGTTCCCCTATTGCCCGAAAGCCTACGTGCACTGCACCGACGAGTCAGTGATGGGCGCCGAGTTCTATGTGATGGAACGGGTCAAGGGCATCATCCTGCGCTCCGACCTGCCGCCGGAACTGGGTTTCGACGCCGCCCGCACCGAAGCGCTGTGCAAGAGCTTCATCGACCGGCTCGTCGAGCTGCACCGTGTCGACTACAACGCCTGCGGCCTGGCCGACCTGGGCAAGCCCGAAGGCTACGTGGCCCGACAGATTCGCGGCTGGAGCGACCGCTACGAAAAAGCCCTGACCCCGGACGCGCCGAAATGGGAGACGGTCAAGGCCTGGCTCAACGACAAGATGCCCGCCGACCACCCTACGTCGAGCATCGTCCACAACGACTACCGCTTCGACAACGTGATCCTCGACCCCGAGAACCCGATGCAGATCATCGGCGTACTGGACTGGGAGCTGACCACCCTTGGCAATCCGTTGATGGACCTGGGCAACAGCCTCGCCTACTGGATCGAGGCCGACGACCCGGCGCCGGTGCAACTGATGCGCCGCCAGCCCAGCCACGCCCCTGGCATGCTGACCCGCCGCGAGTTCGTCGATTACTACGCCGAGCGCGCCGGCATCCGCATCGACAACTTCGACTTCTATTACACCTACGGCCTGTTCCGCCTGGCCGGCATCGTCCAGCAGATCTACTACCGCTTCTTCCACGGCCAGACCCAGGACAAACGCTTCGCGCAGTTCGTTCAGATGAACAAGCTGCTGGAGCAGATGAGCCTGCAGGTCATCAGCAAATCCACGCTCTGAGCGCACCTATAACAAGGAAACAGCATGTCCAAGACCCAGTTGTTCGACCTCGACGGTAAAATCGCTTTCGTTTCCGGCGCCAGCCGCGGCATCGGCGAAGCCATCGCCAAACTGCTGGCCCAGCAAGGCGCGCATGTAATCGTTTCCAGCCGCAAGCTCGACGGTTGCCAACACGTGGCCGACGCCATCATCGCCGCCGGCGGCAAGGCCACCGCCATCGCCTGCCACATCGGTGAAATGGAGCAGATCAGCCAGGTATTCGCGGGTATCCGCGAACAGTTCGGACGCCTGGACATCCTGGTCAACAACGCCGCCACCAACCCGCAATTCTGCAACGTCCTGGACACCGACCTGGGTGCGTTCCAGAAAACCGTGGACGTGAACATCCGCGGCTACTTTTTCATGTCGGTGGAAGCCGGCAAGCTGATGCGCGAGAACGGCGGCGGCAGCATCATCAACGTGGCGTCGATCAACGGCATTTCGCCGGGGATTTTCCAGGGCATCTACTCGGTGACCAAGGCGGCGGTGATCAACATGACCAAAGTCTTCGCCAAGGAATGCGCGCAGTTCGGCATCCGCTGCAACGCCCTGCTGCCGGGCCTGACCGACACCAAATTCGCCTCGGCCCTGGTCAAGAACGACGCCATCCTGAAAACCGCCCTGGCGCAGATCCCCCTCAAGCGCGTGGCCGACCCGAGCGAAATGGCCGGCGCTGTGCTGTACCTGGCCAGCGATGCATCGAGCTACACCACGGGTGTGGCGTTGAATGTGGACGGTGGGTTCCTGTCCTGATAGCGAACTCCATGGCAGACCTGTGAGAAACCCTGTGGGAGCGAGCTTGCTCGCGATAGCATTGCATCAGTCACACCAGTACTGCTGACCCACCGCTATCGCGAGCAAGCTCGCTCCCACAAGGGATCCTCTGCGAGCGCGCAAATGAATATTTATTCCAACATTTGCAATTAGCGAATATTTATTCCATAAATAGCCCTTCTGAAAATAACAATTCAAAGGGCTCTTCCTCATGCGTGAACTCGGCATCGGTCTGATTGGCACCGGCTTCATGGGCCGTGCCCATGCCTTGGCGTTCCACAATGCCAAGGCGGTGTTCGACCTTCCCCTGAACCTGACACTGGCGGCCCTGGCCGACGCCGATCCTCAGCGTGCCCGGCAGTGCGCCCAAAGCTGGGGGTTCGGAACGGCCCATAGCGATTGGCAACAGTTGATCGACGACCCCAAGGTCAACCTGATCGCCATCACCACACCCAACCACCTGCACTTCCCGATGGCCATGGCGGCGTTGGCGGCGGGCAAGCCGGTCTATTGTGAAAAACCCCTGGCGGTGTCCCTGGAGCAGGCCGAGCAGATGCGCCAGGCGGCCAAGGCGGCCGGGGTGGTGACGCGGGTCGGCTACAACTACCAGCACAACCCGATCATTCAACGGGCGCGGGACATGATCCAACGCGGCGAACTGGGACAGATCATCAGTTTCCAGGGCGAATTCAGCGAAGACTTCATGGCCGACCCCGCCTCGCCGTGGTCATGGCGCTGCGAAGCGGCCCACGCCGGCGGCGCACTGGCGGACCTGGGCAGCCACTTGCTGGCCATGGCCCGGCACTTGTTGGGCGATGTCGAAGCGGTGTGCGCCGACAGCCAGACCGTGCACAGCCAACGGCCTGCCAGCGCGGGCAATGCCGAACAACGTGCCATCGCGGTGGACGACCAGGTCCACGCGCTGCTGCGTTTCGCCAATGGCGCCCGAGGCACGGTGAGCAGCAGTTGGCTCAAGCACGGCTACAAAAACCACCTGAGCTTCGAGATCAGCGGCACCCTCGGCACCCTGGCGTTCGATCAGGAACGGCTGAATGAACTGCGCTTGTGTCGCGTCGGTCAGCCAGGTTTCCAGCGCCTGCTGGCCGGCCCGGATTTGCCGGGCTACGCCGCGTTCAGCCCGGCCGCCGGGCACCAGTTGGGGTACAACGAATTGAAGACCCTGGAGGTGCAGGAACTGGTCATGACGCTTGCAGGCGAAGGCGGCAGCGGCACGGACTTCGAAGAGGCCTGGGAAGTGGAGCGGCTGGCGGCGGCGATTCGGGTGGCGGCGCGGGAGCTGCGTTGGGTGAAGGTCAGCGAGCTATAACCCCTCACTTCAGTATCCCCTGTTTGGTCCGGGGACATGGTTAACCCTGTGGCGAGGGGATTTATCCCCGTTGGGGTGCGAAGCGCCCCTAAAAATGCCTCCTCGGTGTGTCAGGCTAAATTTGGGGGCCGCTACGCGACCCAACGGGGATAAATCCCCTCACCACAAGGGACCGTGTTCAATCTGAAGCCTGGGTACGCAACTCAACCAACCGCGCCGCCAGCGCCTTGGCCTGGCTCGCCACGTCGGTCACGGCGGTGCTTTCCCACCACATCCCCCGCAACGGCGGCCCCATGGCGAACAGCCGCTGGGCGGGGGCCCCTTGGGCGTCCAGCACCGCACCGTCAGGCCGGGCGGCAATGCCCAGGGCCAGCGGCCCCGGCTGGATCAGACCGCGAGCCAGCAGCTGCTGCGGCAACGGTCGCGCCACCCGGCGCCAGTCATATTCAATACCGCTGGAGTTGATCAGCGCCGCGCCCTGCACCACGGCCAGCCCGGCCTCACCCCGACGGCGGATGCGGATACCCACCGTGCCCTCGGCGGACGCCGCCAGCCCCTTGAACGATGCCGCGTGGATCCGCAACCGCCCTTCCCCGTGCAGACGCGCCACCAGCTCGGCGCTCAACGGCGGCGAACGGTGGTGGTGGCTCTCCCACCAGGGCCGTACATGCCGGACGAACTGCCGGCGTTGCACATCGCTGGCCTGGCTCCACAAGCGCCCGATGTGGGCGCGCACCGTGTCCAGCGGCGCCTGCCAATCGATCCCTTGGGCCTGGGCCCGGCGGCATTGCTCGCGCAGGGCCCGCATCAACTGACGTGGCGACCGCAGGCTGTGATCGTCGGCGAGGAAATCCACCCAGGCGGGTGGCTGGCGGCGCACATGAGGCAACAAACCATGACGGGAAAACACTTCGATCGGGCCACGGTGCCCGGCCTGCTCCAGGGACACCACGGCATCGACCATGGTCAGCCCCGAGCCGATGATCAGCACCGTGGACTGCGGATCAAGCAGGCGCATCGCAGCCACATCCCAAGGGTCCAGGGCCGCGGCATTCAAGCCGCTGGATTCGGTTTGCGGGGTGCGTGCCGCCGGGAACATGCCGGTGGCCAGCACCGCGAAGCGGCCACGCAAGACCTGGCCGTCATCCAGCGTCAGCATGACGGCATCGTCGACAACCCGCAGGTCCACGGCCTCCCCACGCACGTGCTCGGCAGTCGAACCGTTTCGTGCGCCCAACTCGCGAGCCTCGGCCAGCCGTTGTTGCACATAGAGGCCAAACATCCCCCGGGGCGGGAACAACTCGCTGACCGGTACATGCTGCTGATCCGACTCGGGCCAGCCGCCGGCTTCGATGAATGCGGTAAGCCATTGGGTCAGGTCGTCGGCGTTGTCCGGGTCGACGCTCATGCGTGCCGCGTTGCCGTTCAAGGTGTGCCCCAGCTCCACGGCACTGTAGGCCTCGCCCCGGCCCAGTTCGCTGCGCGGCTCGACAATCAGCACCTCACGCCGGCCCGGCAGGCGCAGCAGCTGCGCGGCCAGCATGGCACCGCTCAGGCCGCCACCTACGATCAAGATATCGGCTTCGCGGGTGAGGCTGCTCGTCTGTCGATCCAACGCTGTGTCCATACCGCTCTCCAGGGATCAAATCACCACATTGCGTACGAATCTCGCCGCCACCGGCCCATCGTTGCGATAGGCGTGGGGCTGGTTGCTGGCGAACATGAAAAACTCACCGGCACCAATGCGGCGTTCCTCACTGCCCAACAGCAGCGTCAGGCAGCCCTCGAAGACATAAAGCTGCTCGCTCCAGCCATCGGCGTCGGGTTCGCAATGGTAATGCTCGCCGGGCTCCAGGCGCCATTCCCAAAGCTCGACTTCGCGGCTGGCGGTGGCTTTTGCCAGCAATACGGCTTTGCTGCCAGGAATCGTGCCGGCCCAGGCCAGCTCGTTGATGCGGCTCGGATCGCGGGCGTCGGGCGCCTGGATCAAGTCGCTGAAGGCCACGTCGAGGGCTTCGGCGACACGGTCGAGGGTGGTCAGACTGACGTTCTTTTCCCCGGCCTCGATGGCCACCAGCATCCGTCGGCTGACCCCCGACAATTCCGCCAGCGCCGTCTGGCTAAGCTGCGCGGCATGCCGCAGACGACGGATGTTCTGGCTGACGTGTTGCAGGACGGAAGCCCGCTGGCCGGATTCTTTGTGCACTATATTGCTCACATGGTAGGGCTGCGCATTATACTGCCCAACTTCGGGCGCATTGTGCGTCCGCCTCAAGTGGCGCGCAAGGTCATGGCATCGGTGAACTCCCCTCAAGCTTCCCCCCGTCTCTCAAGGTTCAGCAAGGCCGAATGCGTGCTGGTGCTGATCACCATGATCTGGGGTGGGACCTTCCTGTTGGTGCAGCACGCCATGACGGTCAGCGGGCCGATGTTTTTCGTTGGCCTGCGCTTTGCCGCCGCGGCCGCGTTTGTCGCGCTGTTTTCCTGGCGGCATCTGCGGGACCTGACCCTCTTCGAACTCAAGGCCGGCTGCTTTATCGGCGTGGCGATCATGCTCGGCTACGGCCTGCAGACCGTCGGCCTGCAAACCATCCCCAGCAGCCAATCGGCGTTCATCACCGCGCTTTACGTGCCATTCGTGCCCTTGCTGCAATGGCTGGTGTTGGGCCGTCGACCGGGCTTGATGCCGAGCATCGGCATCATGCTGGCGTTTACCGGGTTGATGCTGGTGTCGGGCCCGGCCGGGGCCTCGCTGAACTTCAGCCCCGGTGAAATCGCCACGTTGATCAGCGCCATCGCGATTGCCGCCGAAATCATCCTGATCAGCGCCTATGCCGGCCAGGTCGATGTGCGCCGGGTGACCGTGGTGCAACTGGCAAGCACCGCGGTGCTGGCGTTTCTGATGGTGGTGCCGACCCAGGAAGCGATCCCGGCGTTCTCCTGGCTGCTGCTGGCCAGCGCCGTTGGCCTGGGAGCCGCCAGTGCAGCCATTCAGGTGGCGATGAACTGGGCGCAGAAAAGTGTCTCGCCCACCCGCGCCACGCTTATCTATGCTGGCGAGCCGGTGTGGGCCGGCATCGCCGGGCGCCTGGCGGGCGAACGGTTGCCGGCGATTGCCTTGTTCGGCGCGGCGCTGATCGTCGCGGCGGTGATTGTTAGTGAGTTGAAGACTCGGAGCAAAGGTGTCGTCACCCAGGACGAGGTGCTTGAGCGCGAGCAGTAATACCTGTGGCGAGGGAGCTTGCTCCCGCTGGGCTGCGCAGCAGCCCCCGAAGACCACCCAATCAACCGGAACATTGCGTCGCCAGGTTTCAGGGCCGCTGCGCGCCCCAGCGGGAGCAAGCTCCCTCGCCACAGGTCAGGTGTATGGCGCGGTGCCATTGAACACAACATAAACCGGCTCCAACCCCGAGCCCAGGGGAAACACCACTACATAATCATCGAATCGAACCTCTTCGATGGAATTAAAGGACTCCAACGTCGGCACCGGCGAAGAGTGAATGAAACCGGCAGAATCGAGTCGATTTTGCTCGGACTCAACCGGCGCCTCCAAGCTGTCCGCACGTGTCCATTCAATCACTCGGGGCTGCGAGCCGTCCGCGGTAAAGCGAAAAACCCGTCCAGCTTCATGCCAAACCGCCTGCCTGACGCGTACCTTGGACGGCAACGCACCGATGGCGGGCGTGATGTAGATCTGAAACAGCTCACGTATTTCTTTCAGGCCTCTGAAATGGCTGCCGGGTTTTGTCGCGACCGTTGCCGTGCTCATTCGCAACGGCAACGCCACCTCGCCCTGCTGTGCGGCCAGGGTCTGCCAGTCCTGTTCAATGGCAGAGAGCTCGGCCAGCGCCACACACAGGCCAAAACGCACCTCCTTGGTTCGACTGACAAGATCAAAACTCAGGATCTCGGCATATTGCCCGGTGTGGCCCTGCTCCGAATGTGTCATCAACCAATTGAACTCGGCGACGGCTGAACGAATGGATTTTTGCAAGTCCACCCGTTGACTCGTCCTTAGTGGCGGCGCGGCGCCCAGCAACAGGTTCGGGTGCCTCATATCGTTGACAGCGGACATACGAAACAATACCGGGCTGCTGTCATGCTCCCGCAAACGCATCAGTTGCGCCGCGGAGTGCTCCAGTACGGCTTCAGCGGCGGCGTGAAGTACGGCATGACGCTGGGCGATCGAGGAGAGACGCGCAAGATAACGACCATGATTGGCAGCGGCCTGCCGTGCATTCGCTTGCCAGAGCGCCTGATCGGCTTTGTTATAGGTGAGATTATGCTGGGCGCCACTCAAGGCGAACTCGACACTCATTTTATGTCGCTCGAACGTACGCACGGCCCTGACCACTTCGTGTTGTGCCTGCTCCAGCCGCCGCATCCCCTGTTCGAGTGCGTCCAGCGTCTGCTCTGCATCGTGTTGGTTTTGTCGTTGCCGGGTAACAAGCTCCAGCTGGGTGAAGGCTTTTTCAACCGCCTGTTCAGCAGCGGTGATGTCCAAGGCCAACTGCTGTGCATTTGCAAGTTCGCGCTGGGCTCTTGCCGTCGCGTGTTGCGCCATGCTCAAGCGAGGCGCGGGCTTCGCCGGGGCAGGCAACACCCCGCCCTTGAAGGGAATAACGTTCTTTTTGAAATGCCACTGTTTTACGAAGTGGACAATCGTTTCCGGGGCGTTCGTATACCCGGTGTCTTCGGGGTAAAACAGCAGGTCCGCGCCTTTGGGATGCCCGACGATTCGATCGAAGTGGTTGATTAGTCGGTCATGTTCTTCTTTGCCCATGTCGACATTCCATATTGTTCCTACGAACGCCTGAAACTCGGTTTCAGTGTAATCCTGGAGTTTGGGTTTAAGTTCCATCTATGGTTTTCCTTGTTTGAGCATGCGTCCTCGGGAACGCACCTGCTTGGCAGATCGAGCAGATGCGTTCGCCGGGGTTCATTTATTCGGGCTTGAAGCCTGGCTTGTTATTGCGGGCGCGCCATTCCTTGACTTCTTTCAAGATGCCTTCGGGGCTGTCTTCCTGGCCTTCCTTTGGATAATAAATTACATCGGACTTCGACGGATGTTGTGTAACACGTTCAAAGTGATCTGCCAGTAAGTCCCAATACTTGCTCAAAGCACAACCTTGCAATTCGGTCCTATTATCGAAAAACTCTTCAAGAAACAGCAAAAACTCCGCCTCGGTGTAATCTTCAATACGATTTTTTAATTTGATCATTTTTCTTTGCTCCGTGAATTTCTATATGGCGTCTAGGCGCCACCACCGAAAGATTATCCATGCCGTACACGTCGCCACCATCCTTAACCCTGATGTGATGGTGAAGCTCAAAACTCCGTCGCCCTCCAACAACGTCAGACGCTACTGCGCGAGGGGCTACTCCATTTCGCATTTTTACTAAATTCGAATTGTTAAACTGCCGGCTCAGCTCCCCATCCGCCGCCACAGCCCTCCAAAACGCCTCCCTGAACCGATGAAAGTTCGCAAACTCCCTCCCCCTCAACTGATCAGCAATCCGATCCGGAATAGGAGCGCCAGTCGTCCTCGCCGCCTCCCCCAACCAAATGCCCGACACTGGCTGCCCAAACCCCAGAGCCACGCCCCGATCATCCCGCCGGTCATAAAACAACGCATCCGGCGAAGGCAACTCCATATCCGCCGGAAACCCTGGAATACTCGCACCGGTTTGCCCCGGATCAACAGCCGGAAACGTCTCGTTTTCCGGTAGGACCGGGATTACCGGATTGCCGGGATATACCTGCGAAAGTGGCGGTGTAATCGGTGACGTAGTCGGGCCAAGCTGTTCGACACCCGGCGGCACCAGGGGTGTCCGGGTGCCGTTGCCGATTGGACGGGTCGGCCAAGGTATGACGGCGGGCACGACGCCCGGTTGCCCGTGACGACTCTGGGGCGTAGTGATGCTGATACGGTCGAGGTTGAACGGGTTTTCACCCAGCTCCGCCCGCGCCTGATAACGCAGTTCGAACTCACGGCGTTCACCGACCCATGTGCTTTTCGGCGCATAGGGCGCAAAACCTCGTTCGATGCGTTTTTTGTTGATGTCGTCTGTGTTGCCCCACAACGCCGGGTGCTCGGCGAGGGTGCGCCACAGTGCCTGGTCGAAGGCGCTGAAGGACTTGATTGCCTGCGCCCGCATCTGATGGCCGACTTGCTCTGGAATGGCCGCGCCCTGGGGCTGGCTGGCCGTGTTCCACCAATCATTGGCAGCCGGTTTGCCGGCCCCTGTAACGATGCCCGAGCCGAGGGCTGGCAAGTCGAAAGAGAAATAGGTCGGTGGCACACCGGGCACGCAGATGATGCAGTCTTGGATGCGCAGGTCCACACCTGCCGGCAAGGTCTCGACCTGCGGCGCCATTGCCGTCAATACCGGTGGATTTGCAGGAGCCCCCTGAGGGGCGGCATCGGCGGCAAACTGCAGGTGTCGGGCCGGTGAGCCGGGGACTTCGGCGTTGTAGAGGCCGGTCAGGGGATCGAATACCGCGTTGATGACTGGCACATGAGCGCCGATCGTGTCGCCAGTATTGGCAACGTGAAGCGCAGTGCCTTCAGGAACAGCTTGCGGCTTGAGCCGGTACGCCACTTCAACCGAACCGCCCGCATCAGCAATGGATTGCAGTGCGGATCCGTCGGAGAGGCCGAGCACTTGTGCCGGTACGCCGACACCCTGGAACAGTCGGTTACGTTGTTCGGGTGTCAGTTCGCCGTTGCCGAGTTCCGGCGAGTAGACCATCGCCGTGACGAAGACCGGGCCCGTCCTGGCCAGGATCCGCCCATAATCCTTCAGTGTTTCGACGGAAGCGGCGATAGCCTGTTCCAACACCGCCGCGGCTTGCTGACCGACGAACACGGCGTCTCGGGTCAATACCATTCCACCCGCGGCCAACGAGGGCGCAGGCACGCTCAGGGTATGGACTTGCTTGAACCGCTCCAGCCGGATGCTTTCATCGACTTGCTGTTTGAAGCGGATACGCGCCGCCCGTTGTTCGGCGTATTGACGTTGGCGCTCCCAGACGGCTTCACGATCACGCCAAACCACCGTCTGCTCGGCATGGAGCCGGGCCAGCGCGTTGGATTTTTCGCTCAGAGCGTTGATCTGCTGGGACAGCAGTCGCGCCTCTTGAGCCGCGATGTAAGCCTGCTCCCAGAGTCGGTGACCGTCATCGAGGGCGGTGCCGAACTGATCCAGTCGCGTGCGGTAGTCGTTCGCCGAACGGGTGAGCGGATCCTGTCCATCGAAGACGCGGGCGGCGATGTTCTTGGCATTGAGCTCTGTGGTTTTACGGGCAATCAGCCCGTCGATTTCGTTTTTCTCCTTGGTGAGGGTGTAAAGCTGCCAGCGTTCGGTCGAATTCGGGACGGGTGGCCGCCTTGCGGCCGAAATTTCCTTTTGAAGCACCGCGTCAAGTTGTTGTTTTTTACTCGCGAAGTTCCGATCCACCTCGGCCCGGGTACTGGTGTAGCGCTGCACCATTGTCACCAGCGCTTGTTGGCGAGCCTGGAAGCGCGCTTGTTCTTGGGCCTTTGCGGTGGCTTTTTCTGCATCAGCCTTCGCCTTTGCGGCGGCTTGTGCCTCCTCAGCCTTGCGTTTGAGCCTGTCCTCTTGCCTCCTTTTTATACCCTTGGCTGAACGGGTGGGACCGCCTGAAGAACCGACGCGGTTTCCCCCGAAGCCGCCGCCGTACCCTCCGCCAGAACCGCCACCCGATGGTGACCCTCCCGGCCTGATGACTACCGTTCCATCTGATCCATCATTAAGTGTTTGCTTTGCCATACAGTTCTCCTTTCCTGTATGGCGCACAATGGCGATGGAGCCGTGCTCGGGTGCGGTAAATATGTATAGCGCCCGGATTTTTTACTTGCGTGGCTTCAGTCCTCAGGGCGGAGTCTGAGGCTACGTCCCCTCGCCAAAGCAACGCAAAGCCAGAAAAATCAATCTACCTTGTAGGATTCTGCGACACCCTCGCGGTTGGTGATCGGGAATACGCCACGTATGATCCCAGCTACCCATCCGCCGAATAGAAGCCTATGTCACTGATAGTTCTATTGCTTTTGCCCTTCATCGGCAGCTGTGTCGCGGCGCTGCTGCCGCATAACGCCCGTAACGCCGAATCCCTGCTGGCAGGCCTCGTGGCCCTGGCCGGCACGGTTCAGGTGGCCTTGCTGTATCCGCAGATCGCCGACGGCGGCGTGCTCCGTGAGCACTATGACTGGTTGCCCAGCCTGGGCCTGGATTTCGTGCTGCGCCTGGACGGGTTCGCCTGGCTGTTTTCGTTGCTGGTGCTGGGCATCGGCACGCTGGTGTCGCTGTATGCCCGCTATTACATGTCGCCGGACGATCCGGTGCCGCGCTTCTTCGCCTTCTTCCTGGCGTTCATGGGCGCCATGCTCGGGCTGGTGATCTCGGGCAACCTGATCCAGATGGTGTTCTTCTGGGAACTGACCAGCCTGTTCTCCTTCCTGTTGATCGGCTACTGGCACCACCGCGCCGACGCTCGGCGCGGTGCCTACATGGCGTTGATGGTGACCGGTGCCGGCGGGCTTTGCCTGTTGGCCGGGGTGATGCTGCTCGGCCATGTGGTGGGCAGCTATGAGCTGGACAAGGTCCTGGCCGCCGGCGACCTGATCCGTGCCCATGGCCTCTACCCCATCCTGTTGCCGCTGATCCTGATCGGCGCCCTGAGCAAAAGCGCGCAATTCCCTTTCCACTTCTGGCTCCCTCACGCCATGGCTGCTCCGACGCCGGTGTCGGCGTACCTGCACTCGGCGACCATGGTCAAGGCCGGGGTGTTCCTGCTGGCGCGGCTGTGGCCGTCGCTGTCGGGTAGCGAAGAGTGGTTCTACATCGTCAGTGGCGCGGGGGCCTGCACCTTGCTGCTGGGCGCCTACTGCGCGATGTTCCAGAACGATCTCAAGGGATTGCTGGCCTACTCCACCATCAGCCACCTCGGGTTGATCACCCTGCTGTTGGGCCTGAACAGTCCGCTGGCGGCCGTGGCGGCGGTGTTTCATATCCTCAACCACGCCACGTTCAAGGCCTCGCTGTTCATGGCGGCGGGGATCATCGACCATGAAAGCGGCACCCGGGATATCCGTAAACTCAGTGGCCTGGTGCGGCTGATTCCGTTCACGGCGACCCTGGCGATGGTCGCCAGCGCGGCGATGGCCGGGGTGCCGCTGCTCAATGGATTCCTCTCCAAGGAAATGTTCTTCGCCGAGACCGTGTTCATTTCCGCCACGGCCTGGGTCGAGCTGGCGCTGCCGATCATCGCCACCATCGCCGGGACCTTCAGCGTCGCCTACTCCCTGCGCTTCACCGTGGACGTGTTCTTCGGCCCCACCGCCACCGACCTGCCCCACACTCCTCACGAACCACCGCGCTGGATGCGCGCCCCGGTGGAATTGCTGGTGTTCACCTGCCTGGTGGTGGGGATTTTCCCAGCCCAAGTGGTCGGTTCATTGCTCGCGGCGGCGGCGTTGCCGGTGGTCGGCGGCACGCTGCCGGAGTACAGCCTGGCGATCTGGCACGGCCTGAATGCACCGATGATCATGAGCCTGGTGGCGATGTCCGGCGGCATCGTCCTGTACCTGCTGCTGCGCAATCAGTTCCGGCAAGGCCACATCAAGCACCCGCCATTCATTGGCCGACTCAGTGGCAAGCGGCTGTTCGAGCGTTGCCTGGTGCTGATGATGCGCCTGGGTCGACGACTGGAACGCCGAATCAGTACCCGCCGCCTGCAGGCCCAATTGTTCTGGCTGGTCCTCGCTGCGGTGTTGGCCGGGCTGATCCCGATGCTGCACAGCACATTGGTCTGGGGCGACCGGCCGAAGATCCCCGGTTCCATCGTCTTCGTCAGCCTGTGGTTGCTGGCCATCGCCTGTGCCCTGGGCGCGGCCTGGCAGGCCAAGTATCACCGGCTCGCGGCCCTGACCATGGTCAGTGTCTGCGGTCTGATGACCTGCGTGACCTTCGTCTGGTTCTCCGCCCCCGATCTGGCCTTGACGCAACTGGTGGTGGAAGTGGTGACCACCGTGCTGATCCTGCTCGGCCTGCGCTGGCTGCCACGGCGTATCGAAGACGTCTCGCCGCTGCCCAACAGCGAGCGGCGCGCGCGCATCCGGCGCCTGCGGGACTTGCTGCTGTCCATCGCGGTGGGCGGCGGCATGGCGTTGCTCTCCTACGCCATGCTGACGCGGCAGACACCCAACGACATTTCGTCGTTCTACTTGAGCCGTGCCCTGCCCGAAGGTGGCGGCAGCAATGTGGTGAATGTGATGCTGGTGGACTTTCGCGGCTTCGACACCCTGGGGGAAATCACCGTGCTGGTGGCGGTGGCCCTGGCGGTGTTCGCCCTGCTGCGGCGTTTCCGCCCACCGAAGGAAAGCATGCAGCTACCGGCGCAACAGCGTCTGCTGGCACCCGACGTGGTCACCGACCTGGTCAACCCGCGCCATGCCAGCGACACCGCATTGGGCTTCATGATGGTGCCATCGGTGCTGGTGCGCCTGCTGCTACCAATCGCGCTGGTGGTGTCGTTCTACCTGTTCATGCGCGGCCACAACCAACCCGGTGGCGGCTTCGTGGCCGGGCTGGTGATGTCGGTGGCGTTCATCCTGCAATACATGGTTGCCGGCACCCAGTGGGTCGAGGCGCAGATGAGCCTGCGACCGCTGCGCTGGATGGGCACCGGACTGTTGTTCGCCACGGCCACCGGGCTGGGAGCGATGGCCGTGGGGTACCCGTTCCTGACCACCCACACCTGGCATTTCGAGTTGCCGTTGCTGGGTGACATTCACCTGGCCAGCGCCCTGTTCTTTGACATCGGCGTGTACGCCGTGGTGGTCGGCTCGACGCTGTTGATCCTCACCGCCCTGGCGCACCAATCGGTGCGGGCGCATAAACCGGGCCTGCTAGCCAAACCCGTCGCCCCTCGCACAGGAGCCACCGCCTGATGGAAGAAGTCATCGCAATCGCAATCGGCGTACTGGCCGCCTCCGGAGTCTGGTTGGTCTTGCGGCCACGGACCTTCCAGGTGGTCATGGGCCTGTGCCTGCTGTCCTACGGCGTCAACCTGTTCATCTTCAGCATGGGCAGCCTGTTCATCGGCAAGGAGCCGATCATCAAGGATGGCGTGCCCCAGGACTTGCTGCACTACACCGACCCACTGCCCCAAGCCCTGGTGCTGACGGCCATCGTGATCAGCTTCGCCATGACCGCGCTGTTCCTGGTGGTGCTGCTGGCCTCCCGGGGCCTGACCGGCACCGACCATGTGGACGGTCGGGAGCCCAAGGAATGATGTTGACGCCTCATCTGATCGCCGCGCCCATCCTGCTGCCGCTGCTGACCGCCGCACTGATGCTGATGCTGGGCGAGAAACACCGCCCGCTCAAGGCGCGGATCAACCTGCTTTCCAGTCTGCTGGGCCTGGGCATCGCCGTGCTGTTGTTGTACTGGACCCAGGACCAAGCCCTGCCCGCATCCATTGGCGTGTACCTGCCGGGCAACTGGCAAGCGCCGTTCGGCATTGTGCTGGTGGTCGATCGGCTGTCGGCGCTGATGCTGGTGCTGACCGGCATCATCGGCGTCTGCGCCCTGCTCTTCGCCACGGCCCGCTGGCACGGCGCCGGTGCGAGCTTCCACGCGCTGTTCCAGATCCAGTTGATGGGCCTCTACGGCGCCTTCCTGACAGCGGACCTGTTCAACCTGTTCGTGTTCTTCGAAGTGCTGCTGGCGGCCTCCTACGGCTTGATGCTGCACGGTTCGGGCCGGGCGCGGGTGTCGTCGGGGCTGCATTACATTTCCATCAATCTGTTGGCCTCGTCGCTGTTCCTGATCGGCGCGGCATTGATCTATGGCGTCACCGGCACCTTGAACATGGCCGACCTGGCCCTGAAAATCCCGTTGGTGCCGGAGGCCGACCGCGGCCTGCTGCACGCCGGGGCCGGCATCCTTGCAGTGGCGTTCCTGGCCAAGGCCGGCATGTGGCCGCTGAACTTCTGGCTGGTGCCGGCCTATAGCGCCGCCAGCGCACCGGTGGCGGCACTGTTTGCGATCATGACCAAGGTCGGCGTCTACACGATCCTGCGCCTGTGGACGTTGCTGTTCTCCGGCCAAGCCGGCGCCTCGGCGTATTTCGGTGCCGACTGGCTGGTCTACGGCGGCATGGCGACCATCGTCTGCGCCGCCATCGCTATTCTCGCGGCCCAACGCCTGGAGCGCATGGCGAGCCTGAGCATCCTGGTATCGGCCGGGATCCTGTTGTCGGCCATCGGCTTCGCCCAACCCAACCTGGTGGGCGCAGCGCTGTTTTACCTGGTGAGTTCGACCCTGGCGCTCTGCGCGCTGTTCTTGCTGGCCGAGCTGATCGAGCGTTCGCGCTCGGCCAATGAACTGGCCCTGGACGATGACTTCGACACCTTGCCGCGACCGCTGGAAGCCCTGCAACCGCCCAAGGGCATCAACCTCGATGACGAGCAAAAAGCCGTGGTCGGACAAGTGATTCCCTGGACCATGGCCTTCCTTGGCTTGAGCTTTATCTTCTGTGCGCTGTTGATTATCGGCATGCCGCCGTTGTCGGGGTTCATTGGCAAGCTGAGCCTTCTCAGCGCCCTGCTCAATCCCCAGGGGCTCGGCGCCAGCGCCGGGGCATTGCTGTCGAACCAGGCCTGGGGCTTGGTGGCGTTATTGATCTTGTCGGGGCTGGCCTCGTTGATTGCCTTCTCGCGCCTGGGCATCCAGCGCTTCTGGACGCCGCAGGAGCGACCCTCGCCATTGCTGCGGCCGTTCGAATGCCTGCCAATCATCGTGCTGCTGGGCCTGGGCATCGCCCTGACTTTCAAGGCCGAGCCGTTGCTGCGCTACACCCAATCCGCTGCCGATGCGCTGAACACCCCGGAACATTACGTGATGTCGGTACTCGCCACCCGCGCCGTGCCCAACCCAGAGACCCGCGCCGCGTTGCAGGAGGTGCAGCCATGAAGCGCCTGTTTCCCGCCCCGTGGTTGTCCCTGGCGTTGTGGTTGCTGTGGCTGGTGTTGAACGTGTCCGTCAGCGCCGGCCATCTGCTGCTCGGCGCTGCGCTGGGCTTCCTGGCCCCGTTGATGATGCGCCCGTTGCGCCCACGGCCCATCCGTATCCGCCGGCCGTGGGTGGTGTTGCGCTTGTTCCTGCTGGTGGGCCGGGATGTGCTGGTGTCCAACGTGGCGGTGGCCTGGGGTGTGCTGAACGCCGGGCGCCGCCCGCCTCGCTCGCGGTTCATCAAGGTGCCGCTGGACCTGCACGACGCCAATGGACTGGCCGCGCTGTCGATGATCACCACGGTGATTCCGGGGACGGTCTGGTCGGAACTGGCCCTGGACCGCAGCATCCTGTTGATGCATGTGTTCGATCTGGAGGACGAAGCGTCATTCATTGCGCATTTCAAGGCCACCTACGAGCGCCCGTTGATGGAGATTTTCCAATGAGCCCCTTGCTGTCCAATGCGATCCTGTTGAGCCTGTTCCTGTTCTCCCTGGCGATGGTGTTGACCCTGCTGCGGTTGTTCAAAGGGCCTTCGGCACAGGATCGGGTCTTGGCCCTGGACTATCTGTACATCGTGGCGATGCTGATGATGCTGGTGCTGGGCATCCGTTATGCCAGTGACACCTATTTCGAGGCAGCCCTGCTGATCGCCCTGTTCGGCTTTGTCGGCTCGTTTGCCTTGGCCAAGTTCCTGTTGCGTGGCGAGGTGATCGAATGACCGGCGAATTGTCGATGTGGGTGGAAATCCCGGTGGCGATCCTGCTGGTGCTCAGCAGCCTGTTCGCCTTGATCGGGGCGATCGGCCTGGTGCGCTTGAAGGATTATTTCCAGCGCATGCACCCGCCGGCCCTGGCCTCCACGCTAGGGGCCTGGTGCGTGGCGCTGGCCTCGATCGTGTATTTTTCGGCGCTCAAATCCGGGCCGGTGTTGCACGCCTGGCTGATCCCGATCCTGTTGTCCATCACCGTCCCGGTAACCACCCTGCTGCTGGCTCGGGCGGCGTTGTTTCGCAAACGCATGGCCGGGGATGATGTGCCGGCGGAAGTGAGCAGCCGCAGGACAGAGGACGGTCGCTAATCCGTGAGGTAAACCGAGCCCCTGAGCCGGACACAGTTGTGGCGAGGGGATTTATCCCCGCTCGAGTGCGCAGCGCTCGCCAGATTTTCGATTCAAATACAGGAATTCGGGGCCGCTTCGCAGCCCAGCGGGGATAAATCCCCTCGTCACAACAACGGCATCACTCAAACCTATTGCACCACATCGCTGCTCAGGCCCATGCCACCGCCAGCAGCCCTGCCCCGAGCACCACGCACAACGGTGAATAAACCCAGGTATCGAGCCTGGCGAAGGTCGAGCCCTTGACCTCCTTGAAGAAACCCACCAGCTCCGACTCGCCAATGGCCCGGGCGAACATCAGCAAGGCAATCGCGCTGATCAGCCATTGCAACGCCCGATGGGTGACAGGCGGGGCCAACAGGCCGACTCGCAGGCAGACCAGCAGCGCCACCATCAGCAGGGCCAGGGCCACCAGCAAGGTCAACCAGCCTGAGGGATCGAACGCCGGTCGCAGCGCCTCCCCCTGCTTCACCGGCACCTGAGGCACCACTGCCTTGGCCGCCCACCGCCCGCCCAGGGCCCAATACAAATGAATCAAGCTGATGGTCACAAACACTGCGACCAGCGACCGAGCCAACACAAGCGTCATCTCGCCAGCCTCCTGAAGAGAGTTGAACAATCATCCTAGCTGGAATTTGGCATTTCGCTGGACGGGCGTAGGTTGCCAGTGTCCAGCGAATGACTCATTGCCCAGGATCAAGAGTTCAACCTGCTTGCGCGCGAGCCTTCCTACAGGCCCGCGGAGACCTTATCTGCCACTTCCTTGGGCAGCCAGGCCTGCCAGACCTGCGGATACGCCTTGAGGAATGCCTCGGCGGCTTCACGGGGTGGGATGCGTTTCTCGCTCATGTCGGCCAGGGCTTTGTTCAACGGCTCGATGGGCAAATCGACCTTGCTGAAGAACTCGGCAATGTCCGGGTATTGCTTCTGGAACGGCGCAGATACGCCAATCGACAGTTTCGAGGCCAGTGAGCGGGTTGGCTTGGGGTTGGGGTTATCGGCGTCGGTCAGGGTTTTCCAGGCTTCGGCATCGAACGGCGGCTCTTGCAACTGCACCAGCTTGAAGCGCCCGAGCAGTGGCGTGGGTGACCAGTAATAAAACAGAATCGGCTTGCCCCGGCGGATCGTCGAGCTGATTTCCGCATCCAGCGCCGCCCCCGAACCGCTGCGAAAATTCACGTAGCTGTCAGACAGGCCATACGCCTTGAGCTTCTGTTTGTTGACCACCTCGGAGGTCCAGCCAATGGGGCTGTTGAGGAAGCGGCCCTTGTCGGGGCTCTCCGGATCCTTGAACACATGCTTGTAGCGCGCCAGGTCCTCGACACTGCGCAGGTCCGGCGCCAGGGGCTTGATGCCCTTGGCCGGATCCCCCTTGATGACGTATTCGGGCACCCACCAACCTTCCGTCGCGCCTTTGACCGTATCACCCAAGGCGACCACCTTGCCTTCGGCCTCGGCCTTGACCCACACCGGGCTGCGGCCTGCCCATTCCTCGCCGATCACCTGGATGTCGTTATTGGCCAGGGCGGTTTCCAGGGTAATGGTGGTGCCCGGCAATGTGTCGGTCTGCAACCCGTAGCCTTTTTCGACGATGATCCGCAGGATATCGGTGATCAGGCTGCCACTTTCCCAGTTCAAGTCAGCGAAGTGAATCGGCGCTGACGCGGCCAACGTCGGGAACGGCGAAACCAACACAGTGAAGGTGGCCCAGACAGCCAGCCACTGTCGAACTCGTTTCATGCTTTTAACCTCGTACCAAACACAGCAATGGCTGAACGGCCCTGCGTCACCGAACGCAAGCCTCTGAATAGTTCAGTCAATTGACTGTAGCCGAGGTTCCAGCGATATCTCGTTAAAACTGTAACCGGTCCAGGGCGACCGAGATCCCCGCGCTCACCGGCACTGCCCGCCTCATTCGCTGGCCTTGAACGTCACCAGTTCGCCCTTGCGCCACTTGGCGGCCTTGGCGGTGACCGCCTTCAGGGTCTTGGTCAAGCCTTCTTGCAATTGTTCGTTGGCCGCAAACACGGTCACCACGCTGTGGCCTTCCTTGAACAGGATTGCCTGACCACCGGGGGTCGTGACGAAGGCGTAATCACCCAGGCCATAGACCGTCAGCTTGATTTCGCGAAAGCGGATTTCAAACTTGCCACCTTCGCGGCTGGGCAACACCGCTGCGCGAAAATGATCACCAACCTTGAGTTCGAGCCTGGGCTTGTCATCGACCACCAGGGCCGACTCGGTGTCGATTTCGGCGACATAAATACCTTCGGCGGTCTGCTCGGTGATGTAGACGAAACGTGACTGGAAGAGTTTGACCAGTTTTGCCCGCAGGTCACCAAGTACGAATAACGCATGCATGTCGAGATTACTTACTGCCAAGGAAACATCCCCATCTTTGAAAAAGGCCCGCCCTTCGCAAAGGACGGACCACGAGAACCCGTGCCGACCGTAGCGTCGTAATGGACCTGTAACTGAAATTCGAAGTGAACGGCGCGCCCTGTCCCGGGCCGAGAGCAGACTAAAGGTTGCCGCTCTCGCCGTCTTTCCCGGGGGGTCGCCAGAGGCTGAAGGAAAAAGCCACTCTGAGCATCGGAAAAGATGGGACTACTAACTTTAGGGAAATTTCTCACTTAAAAAAGCATTTTTCTGACATCGAGCCCAAAAAAAATTGCTTTAGATAGGCAAGCCGTCCACACGGTGCTGCCGATTCTAGAGCAGCCAGAGGCGTGGAGACTACCCAAACTGCTCGGCAATTCGTCGGTAAACCATAGAAAAGGAATTCACATGGCTACTTTCACAACCCTGATCCAACCTGAAGCCCCTTGTGTCGTGGAGACATCCGACACGTTCAAGGGGGTCGACTGCCTGCCTGTCACGTTGATTCAACCGCGTTACCGGGTCGTCCTGGCCGGCAAGTGCTTTTTCCATATTGAGGAAACATCCACTGGACGTGTAAGAGGATTCCGCACCGATCATAACGAGGCCTGCCACCTGGCCAGGCGTCTGGAACGAAGTGCCTGAGCTCATATGCGCCCCTTCATGACTTAACTCAGCCGCCGACAGGCAACTGCTGCCATACTGCCTGCCCGCGAAGACCGTCACCCATTGACGGATCGCGCACCCACACCATGACTTTTGAGAAGGCGCGACGTGACGGAATTTGATATCGGCGAATTTTTTATCCGGGGCGAAGCCAGAGAGGTCGAAGGCGAGTTCCAGGCCGTCATCGTGATGCGCGCCAAACCGCCCCTGACCACGGTCAGTTGGCACCAAGTGGAAAAAGATCGCTGGTTCAAGACCGCGGAAATCGCTGCCGAGGCCGCCCGGGAAGCCGCCAGGGCGCTGAAAGCCGCAGTGGATGAAGGGGCCTTGAAAGCCTGAGTCCGATCGAACTCCTGACCAGCGCTTGCCTCAGATAAAGGGAAGCAATCGAGGCGCCATGACGGCGCCCGCCCAAAGGAGAACCCCATGGAACAGCCTTCGCACGAACTCAGTACCCTGTTCGACCAACTCGGCCTGCCCTCGGACGGCAAAGCCATCGACGATTTCATCGTGGCACACCCACTGGCCCCGGAGGTCAAGCTGGTGGAGGCCGACTTCTGGTCGGACCAGCAGAAAGACCTGTTGCGCGAATGGCTGCTCGCCGACGGTGAAGAGGCGGTGCTGGTGGATCAGTTGAATGTGCGGCTGCATGACGGTAAATAGCTGCCAGGACCTTGGACTGAGTGCAAGGCAGCTCTTGTGGCCTACCAACGGATGAATGTGGCGAGGGGATTTATCCCCGCTCGGCTGCGCAGCAGTCGCCCTCGAGCGCTGTTGGCCCGGTGTGTCAGGCTAGCTGTGTCCAGCCTTTTTAGGGCTGCTACGCAACCCAACGGGGATAAATCCCCTCGCCACAAAGGTGTCCTGCCACATCGATGCCGTTCCGGCCTAGCGCGGCTTCTCGGGTTTGTAGCCCAGCCGCAAACCACCCCAATGACGCCCCTTGAGCATGATCGGCACGGAGAGATCGTGCATCAGTTCTCCGGTGTCGCGGGTGTAGGTCTGCAGCAACACCGGCTGTTGATGGCTGCCGCAGCGAATCCCGGTGCGGTCGGAGAACTTGCGCTTGGTCCGGTTATTGAGCGTGTCCACCTGTGGATCGCCGGTCAACGGCTGGCTGAAGACCTTGTTATGGGTGGGCACGTAGCCCTGCTGAGTGCAGGCAATCGCGAACACCAGGCCCTCGTGCCGGGCCAGCAAGGGTTCCTGGATCGCCGGCAGCACCTGATCGGTATAGCGGTCGAAACGGGTCTGGTATTTGGCGGGCTGGGTGTTGGGGATGGGCTGGTAATTACGGTCGAACAGATCCTCCAGGCTGACACGGCCCTGGTCGATGTCCGCTTCGAACTGCGCGGCGATCTGGCTCGCCCCTTCCCGTGCCAGGTCATAGACCCGTTGGTGATAATCGTCGAGGCCCACTTGGGCCAGGCGTTCGCTGATGGTTTCGGCCTGGCCTTCCATTTGCACCGCCGCTTCGGCCAGGCGCTGGGTCTGCTGGTCGCTGACGGACAGGTCGCCGCGCATCTGCTCGATGGCGTGGAACAGGCTGTCGAGTTGTTCGCGATTGGTGTCGGTGCCTTCGGCGATGGCGCTGACCTGGGTTTCGACGCCAGCGGCGAGCCGGGCGATGTTTTCCAGGTGTTGGCCGGTGTGCTCGACCTGCTGCACGCCAATGTCCAGGTCAGCGGCCAGTTGACGGATCTGCTCCACCACCTGGGCGGTGCGCTGCTGGATGTCGGCCACCATCACCCCGACCTCGCCGGTCGCCGCCGCCGTGCGCCCGGCCAGGCCACGGACCTCATCGGCCACCACCGCGAACCCACGGCCATGTTCACCGGCCCGCGCGGCCTCGATGGCCGCGTTCAGTGCCAGCAGGTTGGTCTGGCTGGCGATCGACTGAATCACCAGGCTGACCCGCTGGATTTCATCGCTGCGCACGCTCAAGGCCTCGATCAACTCGCGGCTGTCGTTTGCGCGCTGGCTGAGCTGGTGCATGCGGCTGATGGATTCCACCAGCTCGCTGCGCCCGGCCACACTGCTGCGATGGGCCTCGCTGGCGGCGCCCAGGGCTTGCTGGCTGAGTAGCGAAGTGGCTTGCTCGGTGGCGATCATCGATTCGGCATTGCTGACGATTTGCGCCGCCGCATCGAGTTGCGACTGGACCTTGCCAGCCAATTGCTTGACCGAATAGGCGACACCGGCCGCCGACAGCGCGTTATGGCTGGTGGTGTAGGACAGGTCGCGGGTCAGCTCGGCCAGTGTGTCGGTCGCGGGTGCGGGCGCCGCGGCCACGCGCGAACGCAGGCGCGGCAACCAGACGATGAGCATGACCAGTGGCAGGCCCAGGTACAGCGACCAGCCGCCCAGGGCCATGCCGCACAGCAGCAGTGCCAGGGAGAGACTCTGCAAGGTCGGCGTCAGCCAGCGCGCCGTGCTGTTCGTCCCAGGTACCGAGGCCGGCTCCGCACCCGCCAGAGATCCGTCTGTCGCCATGTTCGTCACCCACGCTTCTCGTTGTTATGAATGCATTAAACGCCACTACAGAGCCATTATCCATGGTCCATTAGTCGCGTTCTTGCAGCAGATCAACGGGAGTAGACGTACGAGCAGGGGCGAAAGCAAAAGATCGCGGCCTTCGTCAAAAGGTCGCGATCTTTTTTTTTGGAAAACGCGAATCAGGCCTGACGCTGGTGCTTGTCGATCTGTTCGTGACGTTCCTGGGCTTCGATGCAGTACTTGGTGGTCGGGCTGATCAGCAGGCGCTTGAGGCCGATCGGCTCGCCGCTGTCGTCGCACCAGCCGAAGCTGTCGTCGTTGATACGGTCCAGGGCCTGCTCCAACTGAGGCAGCATGCGCTGGTCGCGATCGATGGCGTTGACCAGCCAGGTACGCTCTTCTTCTACGGAAGCAGCGTCCGCCGGGTCAGCCGGGGTGTCCAGGCTCTCAATGGCGATTCGGTTCTGTTCGATGCGCTCGTGGGTTTCGACTTTCATGTTCTGCAACAGCTTGGTGAAGAAAGCCAGCTGCTCGGCATTCATGTAGTCATCCGCCGGCATGGCCAGCAACTTTTCCTTTGTCATTGATATCTCTATAAAAAAACGTGCATTAAGGCGAATTATGGAGCGTCCCGCAGCGCAGCTGCCACGCTCATCAGGAAGGCGCCGTCTATTCCAAGCGCCACCCGGCACTCAATTTACGAGGGGCGGCAGTCTAAGGCCGAGTCGAGGCCTCAGCAACTGAAAACATAGGGAAAATGTCCGACAACCCCTTCAAATGTTCTCTGACAGGCTTTTGGCAGTCATCGGAGTGCGTTTATAACAAGAAATTCGGTGCAATAGCTGTATTAAGAAGACAAATGGCAACGCCACGCGGGTCAGGCGTGGCGCTTTGTCGCAACGTCCCGGGTATCAGCGCTTGAGTTTACGCTTGTTGCGGTACTGGTCGATGACCACCGCCACCACGATGATCAGTCCCTTGATGATGTCCTGGATGTAGGCATCGACACCGACGAAGGTGAAACCACTGGCCATCACCCCAAGGATCAACGCCCCGATCACGGTGCCGGTGATGCGCCCCACCCCGCCCGCCAGGCTGGTGCCGCCGATCACGGCCGCGGCGATCGCGTCCAGTTCATAGGACATGCCCATGCCCGCCTGCCCGGTCGCCGCCCGCGCCGAGGCCACCACGCCGGCCAACCCGGCCAACAAGCCGGCAATGCTGTAGACGATCACCAGGTGACGCTTGACGTTGATGCCCGAGGTCCGCGCCGCCTGCATGTTGCCGCCAATGGCGTAGGTGTATTTGCCGTACTTGGTGTAGCGCAGGGCGATATGGAAGATCACCGCCACCACCAGGAAGATGATCACCGGCATCGCACCATGCCCGATGGCGGTATAGGAATCGGACAACATGCTCACCGGCTGGCCTTCGGTGTAGTAGCGCGCCAGGCCACGGGCCGAGACCATCATGCCGAGGGTGGCAATGAACGGCGGAATACCGGTAATGGCGATGATGCTGCCGTTGATCGCCCCGGCCAGCAGCCCCACGCCGAGCCCCGCCACCACCGGTATCCACACCGGCAAGTCGGTCAAGGAGGGAAACACCGCCCGGGCGAAGTCCGAGGTCTGGGCCAGGCTGGCGGCGATCATCGCCGACAGCGCCAGCACCGAGCCGGACGACAGGTCGATACCGGTGGTGATGATCACCTGGGTCACACCGATAGCCAACAGGCCGATGATCGACACTTGCAGGATCATCAGCACCAGACGCTGGGAGTTCATCAGGAAACTCTGGTCGCGCATGATCCAGCCGAACATTTCGAACACCAGGCCGATGCCGATCAGCACCAGGAAGATACTCAGTTCCGTCGGCAGGCGCCGGCGCGCCCTGGCCGGTGCGGCCGCGGGTTTGTTTTCCAGTATTGCGTTCATAGCCATTCACCTTTTTTGTTCTTTGGCGAGGGGGTTGTTCCCTGCCGGGAGGTGTGGCGCCCCTGGGACAGGGGCCGCTTCGCGGCCCAGCGGGGATAAATCCCCTCGCCACATGTTGCTCGACGTTATTAAGTTGAACGGGCTGGCATCAGGACAGGCCTGAAGCCAACTGCATGACTCGTTCCTGGGTCGCTTCGCTGCGGTCCAGGGTGCCCATCAGGTCGCCTTCGTGCATCACCATGACCCGGTCGCTCATGCCCAGTACTTCCGGCAGCTCCGAGGAAATCATGATCACTGCCATGCCTTCGCTGGCGAGGTAGGAGATCAGTCGATAGATCTCGGCTTTGGCACCGACATCGATACCACGGGTCGGCTCGTCGAGGATCAGGATGCGCGGGTTGGTCATCAGCCAGCGGGCCAGCAGCGCTTTCTGCTGGTTGCCGCCAGACAAGGTGTCGATGCATTGCTCCAGCGATGGGGTCTTGACCCGCAGCTTCTTGCACATGTCCTCACACAAGGCACGCAGGGCTTTTTGCTGGATGAAACCATTGCCCACGTAATGGGGCAGCACGGCCATCTCCATGTTTTCCAGCACCGACAGGCACGGGAACAGGCCACTGAGTTTGCGGTCCTCGGTCAACAGCGCGAAGCCTTTCTCGATGGCCATGTGCGGGTCGCTGATGCGCACCGGTTGGCCGTCCAGGAGGATTTCACCGCCCGTGCTCGGGGTCACGCCGAAAATCGCCTCGGCCACGTTGGTCCGGCCCGAGCCCATCAACCCGGCGATGCCCAGGATCTCCCCGGCATGCAGGTCGAAGGACACGCCTTTGAAAATGCCGTCCAGGCTCAGGTCGCGCACCGACAGCACCAAATCGCCGATGGGTTGCTCCCGCACCGGGAACAACTGGCTCAGTTCGCGCCCGACCATCATCGAAATCAGGCTGTCGCCGTCCATGCTGTCGGCCCGTTGCAGGCCGATGTAGGCACCGTCGCGAAACACCGCCACTTCATCGGCGATGGCAAACACCTCGTTCATTTTGTGGGTGATGTAGATGATGCCCTTACCCTGGGACTTGAGGTCGGCAATGATCGAGAACAGGTGGGCGACTTCGGTCTCGGTAATGGCCGAGGTCGGCTCGTCCATGATCAGGATGTCGGAGTCATAGGAGACGGCCTTGGCAATCTCCACCATCTGCCGCTCGGCGATGCTCAGGTTGCCCACCTGCTCCTCAGGGTCGAGCTTGATGCGCAGGCGCTCCAGCAGGCGGGCGGTGCAGCGATGCATCTCGCCATGGTCGACCATGTGCAGGCCATTGAGCTGCTCGCGACCGATCCAGATGTTTTCGGCGATGCTCATGTGGGGCATCAGGTTCAGTTCCTGATGGATCATCGCGATGCCGGCCTGCAACGCCGCCAGCGGCGTGTCGAACGTCACCGGTTTACCGCGCAGACGCAGTTCGCCGGCGTCCGGCTGGTAGATACCGGCGATGATTTTCATCAAGGTGGATTTGCCCGCGCCATTCTCGCCCATCAGGGCCAGAACGGAACCGGGGCGTACCCGCAGCTGTACATCGGACAGGGCCACCACGCCGGGAAAGCCTTTGCTGACATTGACGACTTCCAGCAGATACGGTTCATCAGGTATTACGTCCGGCCGGAAAGTCATCGCCGGGGCGCTCGAAGCAGTCGCTGAAGCGAACATGATCAGGTACTCCCTCGGCAAGGTCAGCGTGGCAACCTTGCCTGTTTATTGTTGTGGTGGGACCGGTGCGTCAAGCATCACTTGAACTGACCGACGTTTTCCGGCGTGATCAGGCGGTACGGCACCCAGACGGACTGTTCGACCGGTTGTTTCTTGACCATTTTCACGGCTGTCTCGATCGATCCATCGGCCTGGCCCTTGGCGTCCTGGAACACCGAGACGGCCATGTCGCCCTTCTTGATTGCGTTCAAGCCGTCCGGTGTGCCATCGACCCCGGCAATCAATACGCTGCCCTTCTTGGTGCCCGCTTGCTTGAGGGCCATGGCGGCGCCGATAGCCATCTCGTCGTTGTTGGCCACCACCGCCTGGAACTCGCGCCCCTGGGTCAGCCAGTCGTTGACCAGGGTCATGCCCTTGTCCCGCAACCAGGTACCGGTCTGCTCCTGCTCAATCTTGATGTTGGGGTACTTGGCCAGCACGTCCTTGACGCCCTTGGTGCGGTTGGTGGTGGAGTTGTTGGCCAGGTCGCCCAACAGGATCACGATGTCGCCCTTGCCGCCCATTTTTTCGGCCAGGTATTGCATCTGCATGCGACCGGCCTCCAGGTCATCGGAGGCAACGGTGACCACGCCTGCCGGCAGTTTCAGGTCGTCGGGACGGCGATTGACGTAGACCAGCGGGATACCGGCGGCCACGGCGGCCTTGGTGATGCGTTGGGTCGCGGCGGTGTCCACCGGGTTGACGATGATTGCGTCGACCTTCTGGCTGATGAAGCTTTCCACCTGGCTCAACTGCTTGACCACGTCACTGCGGGCGTCTTCGAACTGCAGGGTGACGCCGTCGGGCAGGGACTTGGCTTTCTTGTCCATGGATTCGCGCAGGTAAGTCAGCCAGGTGTCATCGAACTGGGACATGCTGACACCGATCTTCAAGTCCGCCAGGGCTGCGCCGCTGGTGAGCATCAACGACAGGGCCAGCGAGGCGATACGGGTCTTGGTCTTCATGAACGGTCTTTCTCCACTTTTTTGTTGGTTTTATGGATAAGGCGTAGCGGATCAGGAACGCGGCAAGCGCACGATGGGCGCGCCGGGCATGCAACACACAACGGCGCCCTTGCGCTGGATGCACAGGGATTCGAACAGGGGAAGGATTGCGGACAGGCGCAGCAGAGGTGACAGGTGAAACGCAGAACGGCTGAAGGTTTTCATCGACGGTACCTAGCTGTGTTTCTTGTTTTTGTTTCGTCCTTCATCCGTTCAAGGCTGGCTTGGCGGGAGGCGGACAGGATTGTCGGTAACCTGGAATCGACTTTATTGGAAAATATTTTCCATATCAACTGATTTTAGAATTTTATTCGTTTTTTATTCCATGACCGACGGGCGTGAGCAACCGCACCACTTCGCCCAGCTCGGCGCTCTGCCTGGCAGCATCAAGGATGCGCGTGGTCGCCAGTGCATCACGGGCCTCCACCGGCAGCGGACCAGCGCCCTGCAACGCGGTTTGCAAGTGTTGGTAGAACGCCAGCCAGCAGCCACGCTCCGAGGTCACCCGCTCGCGCTCGGTGCCGTGTTCGAACCAGCCCCAACGCCGATGCTCTTCAGCGCCCCAGCGTTCGCCCTCGGTCGCCGGGCTCAAGCCCGCCAATGCCTGGGCTTCCTGCCCGTCCAGGCCTTCGACGGTATAGCAGCCCTGGGTGCCATTGACTCGAAAACGCGGGCGCGCTGCGTTTTGCACACAATTGCCGCTCAAGTGGGAAATCACGCCGCTGGCATGGGTCAAGGACATGAAGAAGCCGTTGTCGAACACCTGGCCTGGCTGGCGATAGTCCAACTCGGTGTAGACCCTGGCCACCGGCCCGAACAGTTGCAGTGCCTGGTCCACCAGGTGGCTGCCCAAATCGCGCAGGAATCCGCCGCCGCTGCCCTTCCCCACCGACGTCGGTGAATAGCGCTCGACACTGGATTCAAAACGAATGACCTGGCCCAGGGCGCCGGACGCCAGCAGTTTGCGCAAGGTCAGGAAATCCGAATCCCAGCGACGGTTCTGGTACACGCTCAAAGGCACGTTGCGACGCTCGGCGGCCAACACCATCGCCTCGGCTTGCGCGGCGTCAGGGGCGAACGGTTTGTCGCTGACCACCGCCACGCCGAGTTCGATGGCTTGCATCACAATCGCCGGGCGACCGTCCAACGGCGTGGACACCACCACCGCATCGACGCCGACCGCCACCAATTGTTCGAGCGTGTCGAAGGCCTGGGCCTGCGGGTGATCGCTGGCCAATTGCTGGCGGCGCTCGGCGGACCGGGTCACCACACCGACGAACGTAGCCCCCGGCAGACTGCTGATCAGCGGCGCGTGAAAGAACCGCCCACCCTTGCCGTAGCCCACTAGTCCGATTCGCATGAAAGCTCCTTAGGTCACGGTTGGAATGCACCCTGTGGGTTAGCCGTAGAAACGCGGGCGCTCGGGCAGGTCGACCTTGATGATCTGCCCGCTCTGCTGCGCCTGGATACAGGCATCCGCCGCCACCGCTGCGGCGAAGCCGTCCCAGGCCGACGGCCCGCCCACCTGCCCGGCGCGCACGCCGTCGATGAAGGCCTGCAATTCGACATCGTAGGCGGCGATGAAACGGTCCTTCCAATCCATCAGGATCGCATTCGACAGCTTGGCGCCACTGCGCAGTTGCACCTGGGACGGTTCCGGGAGCTTGGCGATGCCGGTCTCCCCCACCACTTCGCACTGGATGTCGTAGCCGTACTGGCAGTTGACGAACACTTCGACGTCGATGCGCGTGCCCCGGACGGTTTCCAGCAGGACGATCTGCGGGTCGCGCAAATGGGCCAGGGCCTTGCTGGACTTGCGCGGAAACACCACCTGCACCGACACGTAGTCATCGGCCAGCAGCCAGCGCAACACATCCAGCTCATGGATCAAGGTGTCGGTGATCGCCATGTCGGTCTTGTAGTTTTCGCCCACGCTCGGGTTGCGGTGGGCGCAATGCAGCATCAGCGGTTCGCCGATCTGGCCGCTGTCGATCACCGCCTTGAGCGCGCGATAACCTTCATCGTAAGGGCGCATGAAACCGACCTGCACCAGGCGCTTGCCGTGGGCGATTTCAGCCTCGACGATCTTGTGGCAGCCTTCGGCCGTGACGGCCAGGGGCTTTTCACAGAACACCGGTTTGCCCGCCGCAATCGCCGCCAGCACGAACTCTTCGTGGCTCGGGCCCCAGGAGGTGACGAGGATCGCCTCCACGTCCGGCGCCTTGATCAACGCGTGACCGTCGGGGTAGACCTCGGCGGTCAGCTTGAGATCGGCAACGACCTTGGCCGCTTGTTGCAGGTTGATGTCGGTCACCGCCACCACCTGGCTGTTGAGCAAGGTCTGGCTGCAACGACGGATATGGTCCTGGCCGATGGCCCCGGTGCCGATGACGCCCAGCTTCAAAGACATGTAGAGAACTCCTTTCGTATGGTTGGGGCAATCAGTATTGACGGGCCTTGGCCAGCCGTTCGTTGAGGGTCTTGGCGACCGCATCGGTGCGGGCGCTGGTGGACACCTGCGCCACGCCGACCCGCCACCATGACAGGTAGCTGTGAATCATGGTCTTGGGCAGGACCTTAATGTCGATCAGGGTGGAGACCGTCTGCAGGCGCGCATCGGCGAGGGCCGCGTGCAGTTCGTCGAGGGTCTTGACCCTGTAGGTCTTGCAGCCATACGCCGCGGCACTCATGGCGAAGTCCACCGGCACGAAGGCGCCGTCGAGCTTGCCGGTGTCCGGGTTGCGGAAACGGAACTCGGTGCCGAAGCTGTCCATGCCATTTCCCATCTGCAAATTGTTGATGCAGCCGAAGGCCATGTTGTCCAGCAGCACCACGTTGATCTTGCGGCGCTCCTGGATCGAGGTCGCCAGTTCCGAGTGCAGCATCATGTAGGAACCATCGCCCACCAGGGCGTAGACCTCTTTGTCGGGCTCGGCGAGTTTCACCCCCAGCGCCGCATTCACCTCGTAGCCCATGCACGAATAACCGTACTCGACGTGATAGGTGTTCACGCCCTTGCTACGCCAGGCGCGCTGCAAGTCACCGGGCAAGCTGCCGGCGGCGGCGACGATAATCGCATCGTCGGCCAGGGTTTCGTTGAGGGTGCCCAGCACGCGGCTCTGGGTCAGGCAGGAACCGGTGAGTTCGATGAATTCGCGAAACACCGCCGGGTCCATGTGGTCGTCGATTTCCGGGAGGAAATCCTCGGTTTGATAATCGGCCTGGTAGATCCGATCGACCTCGGCGCCCAACTGGACCTTGGCGTCGGCGATCTGCCCGCCCCATTCAGCGCGATAGTCGCCCAGCGCGGCGGACAGCGACTCCAGGCCCGAGCGGGCGTCGGCCAGCAGTTGCACGCCGTCGAGCTTCAAGGCGTCGCAGGGGCTGATGTTGAGATTGAGGAACTGCACGTCCGGGTGCTGGAACAACCATTTGGAGCCGGTGGTGAAATCGCTGTAGCGCGTGCCGATGCCGATGATCAGGTCGGCTTTCTTGGCCAGCAGGTTCGCCGCCAGGCAACCGGTTTCACCGACGCCGCCGACGTTCAGCGGATGGCTGGACACCACCGCACTCTTACCCGCCTGGGTCTCGGCGAACGGAATGTCGAAGCGCTCGGCAAAAGCCTGCAACGCCGCATTGGCCCCGGAATACCGCACGCCGCCGCCACAGATGACCAACGGTCGGCGCTTGCCTTTGAGCAGCGCCAGGGCGTCGCCTAGCATTGCCTCGGTGGCCGGGCGACGGTCGATGCGGTGCACGCGTTTTTGCAGGAAATAATCCGGGTAATCGTAGGCTTCGGCCTGTACGTCCTGGGGCAAGGCCAGGGTCACCGCGCCGGTTTCGGCCGGATCGGTCAGCACGCGCATGGCATGGATCGCGGCGGTCATCAGTTGCTCGGGGCGGTTGATGCGATCCCAGTATTTGCTCACGGCCTTGAAGGCATCGTTGGTGCTGATGCTCAGGTCATGGAACTGCTCGATCTGCTGCAACACCGGGTCCGGCTGGCGACTGGCGTAGACATCGCCGGGCAACAACAGCAGCGGGATCCGGTTGGCCGTCGCGGTGGCCGCCGCCGTCAGCATGTTCGCCGCCCCAGGGCCCACCGACGAGCTGCAGGCGTAGATCTTGCGGCGCAGGTGCTGCTTGGCAAAACCGATGGCCGCGTGGGCCATGCCCTGTTCGTTGCGGCCCTGGTGGACCACGAGGTCGCCGCTGTCCTGTTCCAGCGCCTGACCCAGGCCCAGCACGTTGCCGTGGCCGAAAATGGTAAAGACCCCGGCGACGAACTTGCTCTGGACGCCATCGACTTCGATGTACTGGTTATCGAGGAATTTCACCAGGGCCTGGGCCATGGTCAGTCGTGTTGTGGTCATGCTTGCACCTTTTCAAACGCAACTCGGTCAAGTGTGGGAGCGAGCTTGCTCGCGATAGCGGTGTTTCAGGCAGCTCAGATGTTGAGTGTGCCGCCGTCATCGCGAGCAAGCTCGCTCCCACAGGGGTTCCATCGTTCAGGGAATCGGATCAGGCCTGGCAGCTTTGCAGGTGATTCATGCTCGCCCCCAACGCCTGGCGGATGTCGGCCAGTTCATGGACGCTCTCGGCGAACGGCTCGAAGGACAGGTAGCCCTCGTAGCCACCGGCCCGCAGTGCCTCGATCTGCACGGCATTGCCCAGGATGTCGGCCTCGCCCACCAGCACCCGGTGGCCGTCACGGATCGTCGCCAGCGGCGCCTGGGCATCCTCGACGCCGGAGATGTGCACCAGAGCGGTCAGCTCGGGGAAGAATTCCTGTTCACCGGCCAAATGATGGTGAAAGGTGTCATGCACCAGGCGGAATACATCCAGCCCGCCAATGCTCTTGATTGCTTCCACCGCCGTGCGCTTGCGGCGCAGCGCACACTCTTCGAAACCCAGGGGCTCGATGAACCCGTAGATGCCAAAGGCGCGCAGGATCGGCGCCAGTTCGCTGAGGGCCGTACGCAGCCCAGCCGCCCGTTCAGCCTCGCTGCGTGGGTCGGCGCGGTCATTGAGCGGGCACATCACCAGGCCCTCGGCGCCGCATTCGCGGGCGTAGTCGGCCAACCGCACGGCCTGGGCGCGGCGCGCTTCGTTCCACACATCAAAGGGGTACAGGGCGTTGATCGACAGTACCTTGATACCGCGCGCCTCGCACAACTCGCGCACGCGGGCCGGCGGCATGCCGTCTTCGATCTCGACGCCCTTCAGATCGTTGCGGATCTCGATGGCATCGGTTTTCAACGCCAGGGCCAAGTCGATGAAAGCGGGCAGTGACAGGCGTGGCGCAACCATTCGGTTCAGGGCAAAACGCAGGGGCTTGTTCATTGTTATTCTCCCTCCGGCAGTCATTCAAAAATGAGTTATTGAGCAGTCGGCATGCTGAACTCAGGACCCTTGGCAATGCTGTCGGGCCAGCGTTGCATCACGCTTTTGTAGCGGCTGTAGAAACGCAGGCCTTCCTCACCGTAGGCATGGTGATCGCCGAACAGCGAGCGTTTCCAGCCACCAAAGGAGTGCCAGGCCATGGGCACCGGAATCGGCACGTTGATGCCCACCATGCCGACCTTGATGCTGCGGGCAAACGCCCGGGCGATGCCGCCGTCACGGGTGAAACAGGACACGCCGTTGCCGAACTCATGGGCGTTGATCAGCGCCACCGCCGTGGCGAAATCCGGTACGCGAACGATCCCCAGCACCGGGCCGAAAATTTCTTGTTGGTAGATGCTCATCTCGGTGGTCACCTGGTCGAACAGCGTCGCGCCGACAAAGAATCCCTGCTCGGCCCCCGGCACCTTGAAACCACGGCCATCGACGATCAGCCGAGCGCCCTCGGCCACGCCGGCGTCGATGAAGCCTTCGACCTTGGCCTTGTGCTCGGCGGTGACCAGCGGCCCCATGTCGGTGCCAGGCTGCTGACCGTTACCGATCTTCAGTTGGTCGATGCGGGGCAACAGCTTGGCAATCAATTCATCGCCCACGTCACCCACTGCCACGGCAACGGAAATCGCCATGCAGCGCTCACCGGCCGAGCCATAAGCGGCACCGATCAACGCATCCGCCGCCTGGTCAAGGTCGGCGTCGGGCATGACGATCATGTGGTTCTTGGCCCCGCCCAGGGCCTGCACACGTTTGCCGCGCGCCGTGCCCTGCTGATGGATGTATTCGGCAATCGGCGTGGAGCCGACAAAGGAAATCGCCTCGATGTCCGGGTGCTGCAACAGCGCATCCACCGCCACCTTGTCGCCCTGGACCACGTTGAACACACCATCCGGCAAGCCGGCCTCGGTCAGTAACCGGGCCATCAGCAGGCTGGCGGACGGATCGCGTTCCGAAGGCTTGAGGATGAAGCAGTTGCCGGCGACCAGCGCCAGGGGAATCATCCACAACGGCACCATCACTGGGAAGTTGAACGGCGTGACCCCGGCGCAAACGCCCAGGGGCTGACGCAGGTTCCAGTTATCGATGCCGCCGCCGATGTTGTCGCTGAAATCGGTCTTGAGCAGGTTTGGCGCACCGCAGGCGTACTCGACGATCTCGATGCCGCGGGTGACTTCGCCGTGGGCGTCAGACAGCACCTTGCCATGTTCGCGGCTGATGATTCGCGCCAACTCGTCGTGGTGCCGGTCCAGCAGTTCCTTGAACTTGAACATCACCCGCGAACGACGCAATGACGACTGCTCGGACCAGGCCGGAAACGCCGCCAGCGCCGAGGCCACTGCCGCGTCGACGGTGCCCGGCTCGGCCAGGGCCACCCGAGCCTGCACCGCACCGGTGGCCGGATTGAAGACATTGCTGAACCGCGTGCTGTCGTGGTCCTGCACGTGGCCGTTGAGGTAATGGCCTACTACCGGGGCGTCACTCATTGTTCTTGTTCTCCGTACGAATGTTGGAAATCAGAGGTCCAGCAGCCAGCTGTGCTGCGGATCGTTATGGAACTGCCAGACCCGCTTCGGGCCGGCCATGACGTTCAGGTAATACGACTCGTACCCGTAGGGCACGCTGACCGGGTGGTAACCCTTGGGCACCACCACCAGGTCGCTGTTCTCCACGGCCATGGCCTGGTCAATGCTGCGGTCATCGGTGTAGACCCGCTGGAACACGAAGCCCTGGGACGGGTTGACCTGGTGGTAATAGGTTTCCTCCAGGAAGCTCTGGCGCGGCAGGTCGTCGGTGTCGTGCTTGTGCGGCGGGTAGCTCGAGGAATGCCCCGACGGTGTGCGCACTTCCACCACCAACAGCGAATGGGCCGGTTCGCTGTCCGGCAGGATGTCGCAGACATAACGGGTATTGGCGCCCTTGCCGCGCACACTGCGCTTCATGCTGTCCGGACGGATCAACCGTGGGCCATAACTGTTCTGCGCAGACCCCGGCGCGGCACACACGGCAATCTGTACATCGCTCAGCGCGGTGACCTGGGCCTGGCTGCCGGGCGGCAGGTAGGCGGCATAGGGTGATTTGTCCTCGAACACCGACTGGCGATCCCCGAGGTTGTCCCAATCGAAGGCGCCCTGCCCCGGCGCTTCGCCCTTGAGGCTGATGCGCCCGCTGAGCAGCACCAGGCACAATTCCTTGTCATCGGCGGCCACCGGCAGGGTTTCACCCAGGCTCAAGCGATAGGCGGCGAATCCGACATATTCCAGCTCACCTGCCGGCAACTGGACCATGGTTCGACCGCTGGAATGGCTCTTGATCAACAGGCTCATGACGGACTCCTTTCTTGCAGCAAGGCACGCAGCGTGTCGTAGCCTTTCTTGGCGTAGGCATAACTCGGCGCCACGGCGGGGTCCTGCTCGGCTTCCACCACCAGCCAGCCTTGGTAATCGGCGGCCAGCAGCACGTCGAGCAACGCGGCGAAGTCGATGTCGCCGTCCCCCGGCACAGTGAAGGTGCCGTTGATGATGCAGTCGGGGAAGCTCCACAGGTTATTGCGCGCCAGTTGCACCACCGGTTTGCGCACGTCCTTGAAGTGCACATGGCAGACCCGCTCGATGTGTTTGCGCAGCACCTGCAACGGTTCGCCACCGCCCATGTAGCAGTGGCCCGAGTCGAACAGCAGGCCGACTTCGCTGCCGGTCAGGGCCATCAATTTGTCAATGTCCGCGGGCGACTCGACGTAAGCGCCCATGTGGTGGTGATAGGCCAGGCGCACGCCTTGGGACAAGGTGAAGCGCGCAAGTTCAGTGAGTTTGTCGGCGTAGGCTTGCCAGGCTTCATCCGTATGGAAACGCGGGCGCTCGATCAGCGCAATCCGCTGGCCCTGGATGGAGTCGGCGACTTCCCCGTACACCAGCACCGTCGCGCCGTTCTGTGCCAGCAGCTCGACGTGGCTGGCGATGGCGTCGATCTCCTCGGCCGCCGAACGTCGGGCCAGGCGGCTGGAATACCAGCCGGAGACCAGCGCCAGGTCATAAGGACGCAGCACATCGCCGACGCCCTTGGCGTCCTTGGGGAATTTGCCGTTGAGTTCAAAACCTTCGTAGCCGATTGCCTTGCCCTCGCTCAGCGCCGTGCTCAACGGCGTCTCGCCGCCCAACGACGGCAAGTCATCGTTGCTCCAGGAAATCGGGTTGATGCCAATTCGAATAGCGGGCATGGGCTGCACCTTTTATTGTTCTCAAACTGAATATCGAAAACCATTTGTGAATACATCACTGTGGCGAGGGGATTTATCCCCGCTGGGCTGCGTAGCAGCCCCTTAACGGCTGAATGTAAATTGCCTGATACACCGGGTTACTGGAGTTTGGGGCTGCTTCGCAGCCCAGCGGGGATAAATCCCCTCGCCACAAGAGCCGGCGCAACATCCATCACGCACGGGCACTGCGCCAGGCCTCGATCAATTCCACAAACCGGCCCTGCACCTGCCGGATCAGCGTTTCATCATCGATTTCCCCGGCCAGCCAGGCCCGGCTCGGTTCCTGGAAGATCGTGCGGCCCACGGCGAAACCGCGGCAGGTGGTGCTCTGGCTGGCCTGGCGAAAGCCTTCGGCCAAGGCGGCAGCCGGGGCGTTGAGGCCCAGCAGGACCACGCCGCGGCAATACGGGTCGCGTTGCTGGATCAGCTCATCGAGCTGTTTCCACTCCTGCGCGCTCTGGGCCTCGATCTTCCACCACGCCGGGAAAATACCCAGGTTGTAGAGGCGCTTGAGGGCGCGATAGAGCACCTCCGGATGGGGTGACGGATGATCCTTGGGCGGAATGACTTCCAGCAGCAATTCATGGCCGCTGACCTGGGAAGCCTTGTACAGGCCCATCAATTGCGCTTCCTGCTCCAGGCGCAGCAGTGGCTCGTCATCAGGGTGAAATTGCACCAGGCACTTGATGATCTGTTCCTGCGGCCAGGCGATCAGGTTGCTGCCAATGGAGCGCCCATGCTCGAACGCCAGTGGCCGCGAATTCTGTACCTCCACCGGTCGCGCCACCCACCAGCCACGTCCGGTGGCAGCGTTCAGCGAGTCCTGGCCGAAGCGTTGGTCGGCCAGCAGACCGACGTCGGCCTCGATGCCTTGGCGCTGCAGGTCGGCTTCAACCCGCTCCACCGCCTGGATGAACAGTTGCTTGAGGTCACCAATGCAGTTCAGGTCGCGACCGCCCTTCTGGGCCAGCTCCACCAGTTGCCAGCGATGGTCGAAGGCAAAGATGAACAATTGTTTCCAGGTCTTGCGCGGCACGCTGACCTGATGCAGCCGTTGCAGCACCGCATCCTGGTCCGGCCGGGTAATCGGCACCGGGCTCTTGAACAAATAGTCGAGCTCGGCCCGGGTCGGCATCGCCGGGGCACAGGCGTGGCGCGACACCACCAGGCCGCCGCAGGCATTGGCCAACTGACAGCAGCGCTCATCGCTGGCGTCCTCCAGCCAACCGGCGAGGAACCCCGACATGAATGCATCACCGGCGCCCAGTACATTCAAGACCTCGACCCGGACACCAGGGTAAAGGGCGCCGTCTTCAAGGCGGGCCGGAATGGCGCCATGAATCACCGTGCAACCTTGCGCGCCAAGCTTGACCACCAGGGTCGCCGCCGTCAGCGAGCGCACGGTGCGCAAGGCGCTCAGCAGGTCTTCGCTGCCGCCGGCGATCAGGAATTCTTCTTCAGTGCCAACGATGAGATCGAAACGCGGCAGGATACCTTGTACATGCTGGCTGACCTTCTGGTCGGCCACAAAACGGGTTTCGCCATCGGCCTTGCCCGCCAGGCCCCAGAGCACCGGCCGATAATCGATGTCCAACACGCATTTGACGTTGTGCTTCTCAGCGTAATCCAGTGCCTGGGTACTGGCCTTGTAGACGCCATCGGTAGAGAAATGGGTGCCGGTGATCAGCAGCGCCTTGCTGGAGGCAATGAAGGTTTCATCGATGTCTTCGGCGCGCAACGCCATGTCGGCGCAATTTTCCCGGTAGAACACCAGGGGAAAGGTTTCCCGGTCCTTGATACCCAGCAGGACCATGGCCGTCAGGCGTTCGGGATCGACCTTGATGCCACTGACGTCGCAGCCTTCACGTGACAGGGATTCCACCAGGAAGCGGCCCATGTGGTCATCCCCTACCCGGCTCAGCATCGCCGACCGGAGCCCCAGGCGTGCCGTGCCGAAAGCGATGTTGGCCGACGAACCGCCCAGGTACTTGGCGAAGCTTGCGACATCTTCCAGGCGCGCGCCGACTTGCTGCGCGTAAAGGTCGACGCCCAGGCGTCCCAGGCAGATCACATCCAATTGACGCCCACTGGCAAAACGAGTCTGGCCCATGCTGGCTCCTGTTATTTTTATCAGCCTGCGCTTGTCGCCAAAACCGACGCCAGCGCTGTTGGTGGATGCAGACTAAAACGAGCGGCGGGCAATAATCAATAATTATTCTATAAATTTTTTACGTGGAATATTTTTTCCAATACGCTACGCCCGAACCGGACCAGACGCAGTGCATCGTTTCAGCAGTTGCTGCAACATTTGTCCGCCCATGATTTTCCCTGCGCCTACGCTGTAGACTGCGACCAGCCAACCTATTGTCGAGGGCCGGCCTTTTTTCGGGCCGCCCTATAAGAACAAGCCAGAAGGATTTTCTATGACCCGCCCCGATGATCTGCCGGCGCCGTCCGAGAGCGCGTCCGAAACCGCCCTCCCGAGCCCACCGATCAATGCCGAGCGCCTGCTGCAACTGATCACCGATGAATACGAAAGCCTGCCGCGCCAGCTCAAACGCATCGCCAGTTACATGAGCCAGCAGAGCGACCGGATCATGGTCGACCGCATCAGTGACATCGCCCGGGAATGCGAAGTGCACCCCTCGGCCATCGTCAGGTTCTCACAACGCTTCGGCTTCAGCGGGTTCAGCGAAATGCAGGCGTTGTTCCGCGAGGCCTACACCCACAAGACCACCCCGGTGCAGAACTACCAGCAGCGCATCCGCAGCATGATCGCCAACAAGTCGCAGAAAGCCAGCGGCGGCGACCTGGCCCGTGAGTGCGTCAACGCGACCCTGTCGGGCATCGAGCGGCTGGGGTTGGAGCTGGATGACCAGGCGTTCGAAAAGGCCGTGGACCTGGTGGTCAACGCCGACAATATCTATGTGGTGGGTGTACGCCGCTCGTTCGCGGTGGCCGATTACCTGGTCTACAACCTGCAACACACCAATAAACGCATTCACCTGGTGTCCGGCCTGGGGGGCAGTTACCGCGAGCAGATGCGCAGCGTGCGCGCCAACGACCTGGTCATCGCCATCAGCTTCACGCCCTATGGCAAGGAAACCCAGCACTGCCTGCGCATTGCCCAGCACCATCAGGCAAAGACCCTGATCATCACCGACAGCAACCTGTCGCCCCTGGCCAAACGGGCCAACGCGGTGTTGCTGGTCAACGAAGGCAGTTCGTTCGCCTTCCGTTCGTTGAGTGCCACGTTGTGCCTGTGCCAGGCATTGTTCATCGCCGTGGCTTACCGACTGGAACTCAAGGTCGATGAAATCCATGAACAGGTCGGGTTCGAGGATTAACGCCCGCAAAGAATTACTCAAGGAGAAGTCATGAAACTGATCGGCATGCTGGATTCGCCCTATGTAAGACGCGTCGCCATTTCCGCCAAGTGCCTGGGAGTTGCCCTGGAGCACGAGTCCGTTTCGGTGTTCAGGCATTTCGAACAGTTCCAGCGCATCAACCCGGTGGTCAAGGCCCCGACCCTGGTGCTGGACGATGGCTCGGTGCTAATGGACTCCACGTTGATCATCGATTACCTGGAGGTCTTGGCTGCCTCGGGGAAAAGCTTGATGCCGGCCGACCTTGGGCAGCGGCTGCGATCACTGCGCCTGATTGGATTGGCCTTGGCGGCCTGTGAGAAGTCGGTGCAGATCTACTACGAACGCAACCTGCGGGAGATCCAGCACGCACCTTGGGTTGAACGCGTAGAAGGCCAACTGGCGGCGGCTTATGGAATGCTGGAGCAGGAACTGGAAAAACAGCCGTTGAGCACTGATGGCAAACTCGATCAGGCCGGCATCACCGTGGCAGTGGCCTGGAGCTTCACCAACCTGGTGGTGCCGGACCAGGTGCAAGGCAAGGCTTTCCCGTTAATCAGCGCGTTCACCGCCTATGCCGAAGGGTTGGAGGCGTTTGTCAGTACGCCGATGGAATAACGGATGAATGCGGTTTGTGGCGAGGGAGCTTGCTTCCGCTGGGCTGCGCAGCAGCCCCAACCATTTGCCTGACACACCGAGTCGCCAGGTCTCAGGGCCGCTTCGCGCCCCAGCGGGAGCAAGCTCCCTCGCCACTGGGGACGGTGGCGATGGGCGGATTCGTGCATGTTCCCACAGTTATTTTCGGGTAACGGTGGGAGAGGTGTTCACCTCAGCTCCTTCATGGGTCCCCTTCAGGCCAGCTCCACGTCCTTCGGCTCGACGACACTCGGTGCCACTTCGAAGCGATCCGCCAGGAACGGCGTGAGGTCCAGCGGCAGCGGTTCGTTGTTCACCAGCTTGTCCAGCAGCACCCCAGTGATGGCCGAGGTCAGGATGCCGGTGCGGAAATGCCCGCAGGCGTTGAGGTAGCCCTCTACCCCGCGCATCGGCCCCAGGATCGGCAATTCATCAGGTGACCCCGGGCGCAGGCCGGCCCAGGTTCGTTTCAGGTTGATGTCGACCAATTGCGGGATACACCGCACCGCGCCTTGCACCAACCCTTCGATCTCCGGATAGGTTGTGGTCACGTCGAAGCCTTTGTCTTCGGTGGTGCTGCCAATGAGGATCTCACCGTTGTCTTTCTGCGCCACGTAGCAGTCGCTGGTGGTCAGGCAGCCGTTGAGGATTTTCGGCATGCGCTCGGTCAACAGGATCTGCCCCTTGACCGGTTTGACCGGAATCCGCACGCCAGTGGCCTGCTCACTCAGGTCCGCCGCCCAGGCACCGGCCGCGTTGATCAGGGTCCGGCAGTTGAATGTCCCCGCCTCGGCGGTTTTCACGCCTGTCACCCGCGTGCCGCTGCGCAGCACCTCGGTCACGCTGGTGTTGAAGAACAGGTCGACACCGTTCTGCCGGGCGCCTTCAGTGTAGGCATCGGCCAGGCGGAACGGACTGACCTGGTGATCGCAGAGAAACTCCAGCGCTCCCAAGGCTTCATGGCTGACATTCGGCTCCGCCTCACGCAGGGCAGCCTGGTCAAGCCAGCGCACCTGATCGGCCAGATGAGGAATGCAGGCAACGATGTGCTCGGCGTACAAACGGTCTTCGTCGTCGTAGATCACGAACTTGAGCCCGGTCTGCTCGAACTTGAAATCCATGCCATGGTTGTCGATCAACTCGCGGTGCAACTGCGGATACATCGCGTTGGACTGCAAGGCGAAATCAAAGAACGACTGGGGCAGGATGTGCGGCGTGCTGGCGTCCACCGCCACCGCGGCGCCCTGGGTCTGGCGCTTGCGGTTGGCCGACATCATGCGAAAGAAGATCACCCCGCAGCCCAGGCCCACCGACTCACCAATGGCCCACAACCCGCCCGCCGAAGCGCGGGTCGCGTTGCCGGGGCGCTTGGCGTCGATCAGGGCGACTTTCAGGTGTTTGCGCTTGGACAGTTGATAGGCACAGGAGGCGCCGATCACACCGCCACCGGCGATGACCACGTCATAATCCTTAATCATCGGAAACGGCCTCCATGCCGACGTTCTGGAACGCTGAAAAGGGAATCGGATCGATGGGGAACCGCGGTCGCAGCCAGCCCACGTCGGCACGCCCGGTAGCCTCGCGCAAGCGGTCGCTGCAATAGCCGACGCACATCCGCCCCTGGCAATCGCCCATGCTCACGCGGGTGCGCATCTTCAGGCTGGCCATGTCTTGCACGCCTTGCGCCAGCGCCCGGTCGATGTCGGCGCGGGTGGTGTGCTCGCAGCGGCAGATCACCGTATCGGCGGCCGGCAACGCGGTTTGTCCGGCGCCACGCCGAGTGTAGCGATCCACGGCAGCGCGAAAGCGAATGATCCGCTCCAGTTGCGCGTGGTAGCGTTCGCGGCGCGCCAGGGCCGTGGACGGATCCAGCACGTTGCGTTGCATCAGGATCGACAGCGCCGCGATGCGCCCACTCAGCATGGCCGCTTCACCGCCGCGAATCCCGCCCATGTCGCCCGCCAGGTGAATGTGCGCTTCGCTGCTCTGTTGCCAGGCATCGGACACGGCCCGCAAATAGCCGTCGTCGCTGAAACCGTGCTCCAGGCCCATTTGCTGGCTCAATTGAGTCCGCGGGATAAACCCGTAGCCGACCGCCAGCGTCTGGGCCGGCACCTGTTCGGCGCGTTTGAGGTCGGGTTCCCAGCTCGTGGAATAAGGCGCGACGGTAACGACGCTCAACTCTCCCTCGCCGTCAGCCTGCACCACGCCCCAGCCATAGCGCACGGGAATGCGATTGAGCTTGAGGTAGGCCAGCATGCTCAGGCCGTCGAGGAACAGTTGCGGCTTGTTCAGCAACGCCAGGCTTTCCTTGGCGATCCGGCCGAACGCACAGGCCTCATACACACCCGCCACCGCCACGCCCGATGCGTGCAGCTGGCAAGCCACCAGTGGCAACAACGGACCGGTGCCAGCGATCACCACCGGGCTCGGCGGCTTGACCACACCGCTCTTGATCTGCAATTGCAGGCCCCCGAGCATCATCACGCCCGGCAGGGTCCAGCCCGGAAACGGCACGCTGCGTTCGTGACAACCGGCCGCCAGCACCAGGTGGGAATAGGCGACCTCGCCCAGTCGCTCGTCGGCATCCAGCAGCACCAGCGCCCGGAAGCCTTCGGCACCCATGACACGGCTGCTCAATCGCACGTCGATCAGGCCGGCGTGTTGCTGGAATTCACCGTGGAGTTTCTCCAGGGCTTCGCTGTAGCGCGGGCCGAGGTAATCCAGGCGCACGCCATCGCGCAACGGTCCGCGATACACCACGCCCCCCAGGCGCGGCGCTTCTTCGAGCAAGGTGCAGCGCACGCCGTGGGAAGCCAGTTCGATGGCTGCGGCCATCCCCGCCGGCCCACCGCCGACAATCACCGGATCGAGGTTCATGGCGCCTCCGTTTCGGTGATGCGGTTGACCCGGGTTTCGATCTGCATGCCGGGGCGTACCAGGGTCTGGCAGGCGCGGCGCTTGTGACGGCCATCGATCTTGACCAGGCAGCATTGGCATACACCCATGCCGCAATAGGCGCCGCTGATCTGGTCGTGGTCGTTGCGGGCCACCTGACGCTGCCCCAGAGCCTGGATGACGGTGAGGACGGTTTCACCGTGGGCGGCGCTGACAGCCTGCCCGTCCAGGTGCACCGTCATGTCGGCCTGTGCCAGCGGCTGGATATCGAATTTTCGGCGTAGAAGGTCTGAAGGTTGCATCATACTGCTCTTCCTTGAAGATTCTATGGGGGCTCGGCTCCTTGCGGCACACCATCACCGATTCGCATCAGTACCCGGCAGCGGCAGCGCACCAAAGCAGGGCAACAGACGCAACATGATAGTGCGCACAAAATTATGTTAGGGATTATTTGTGACCAAGTGTTGATCCAGGCCAGCGAATCGGCTCGTCGGCTCATGAACTTTTTTTCAGAAAGCCGACAGGTATTCTTTGGCAGAATGCTGCGCAATAGCACCAACTTCCCCACACGGTACCGCCCATGAACCGCATCCTGACCATCGAAGACGACGCCGTGACCGCCCGTGAAATCGTCGCCGAGCTGACCCGCAACGGCCTGGACGTCGATTGGGTCGACAACGGCCGCGAAGGCCTGGAACGGGCGGTGAGCGGCGACTACGACCTGATCACCCTCGACCGCATGCTGCCCGAGCTCGACGGCCTGGTGATCGTCACCACGCTGCGTACCATGGGTGTAGCCACGCCGATCCTGATGATCAGCGCCCTCTCCGACGTGGACGAGCGGGTCCGTGGCTTGCGGGCCGGCGGCGACGACTACCTCACCAAACCGTTCGCCACCGACGAAATGGCCGCCCGGGTCGAAGTGCTGCTGCGGCGCAACAATGGCGCCCGCGAGCCGGAAACCGTACTGCGGGTAGCCGACCTGGAGCTGAACCTGATCAGCCGAGAAGCCAGCCGCAACGGGCAACTGCTCAGCCTGCTGCCCACCGAATACAAGCTGCTCGAATTCCTGATGCGCAACAGCGGACAGATCCTCTCGCGCATGATGATTTTCGAGGAAGTCTGGGGCTATCACTTCGACCCAGGCACCAACCTGATCGACGTGCACATTGGCCGCTTGCGCAAGAAAATCGATCCGCCGGGCCTGGAACCGCTGATTCGCACGGTACGGGGCTCCGGCTATGTCATTGCTGAACCCCGCTAAAGGCTGGCGCTCCTCCAGCAGCCGTCTGCTGGCGCTGTACAGTTCGCTGTTCGTGATCTGGAGCGCGATCCTGATGGGGGTCATGTATTACGAAGTGTTTGGCTACCTCGACAGCCTGGCCAAGCACTCCCTGATGCAGCGCCAGCACCTGTTCGCCCGGATCCATGGCGATCAACTGGAAGATGCGCTCATGGCCAGCCTGACGCTGGACGAGCGCGGCGTCGACGCCTACGGGCTGTTCGATCCGCAACTGCGCCATTTGAGCGGGCCGATCGTGCGGATTCCGGCGGATCTGCCGTTGGACGGCAAGATCCACATGCTCGGCGGTTGCGTCGATTCCGACGACCCCAGCGTGCCTTCCGACAGTTGTGACGCGGTGGCGAGCCGGACCCAGGACGGCCGCTGGCTGGTACTTGCGCGGGACAATGGCTCGTTGTTCGCCGTGACCCGCATCATCTTGCACGCGCTGTTCTGGGGGGTATCGCTGACGATCTTGCCGGGTATCGCCGGCTGGCATCTGCTGCGCCGGCGACCGTTGCAGCGGATTCGCAAACTGCAGGCCAGTGCCGAAGCCATCGTTGCCGGCGACCTGACCCATCGCCTGCCGCTGTCGAGCCGGCGTGATGAATTGGACATGCTGGCGGCGATCGTCAATGCCATGCTCGAGCGCATCGAACGCTTGATGAATGAGGTCAAGGGCGTGTGCGATAACATCGCCCATGACCTGCGCACCCCCTTGACGCGTCTGCGTGCCCAACTTTATCGCATCCAGCAGCAAGCGCCGGACGGCTCGCCCGAGGCCTTGCAAATGGATCAGGTGATCGCCGAGACCGACACCCTGATGGCGCGGTTTCGGGGGTTGTTGCGGATTTCTGAACTGGAAGACCAGCAGCGGCGCTCGGGTTTCGTGCGCCTCGACCCGCTACAGTTATTGCAGGAGCTGCATGACTTTTACCTGCCGCTGGCCGAGGAAGGCGAGCTGACCTTCAGCCTCGAGGTGCCTGATGCGCTGCCCCTGCTCAACGGCGACCGGGCATTATTGTTCGAGGCCGTCTCGAACCTGCTGAGCAACTCCATCAAGTTCACCCCGCCGGGAGGCACAGTGATCTTGCGTGGGGTCGATCAGGGCGACAGCACCCGCATCGAAGTGCTCGATTCAGGCCCGGGCATCCCCGAGGCGGAGCGCAAGGCCGTGTTTCGCCGTTTCTACCGTGCCGAGGGCAGCAGCCAGCACGGCGGATTCGGCCTGGGCCTGTCGATCGTCGCCGCGATCGTCAATCTGCATGGGTTCACGCTGGAGGTAGGCAGCAGCGAACACGGCGGCGCGCGGTTGGTGCTCGATTGCCGAGGGACGCTGCTTTAGCTCGTCGGGATTGTGGAAACACATCGGGACCTGTGAAACACATCACTTGTGGCGAGGGGATTTATCCCCGTTGGGCTGCGAAGCAGCCCTAATTCCGTGCCTCGTTTGCAATGGCGAGCGCTTCGCACTCGAACGGGGATAAATCCCCTCGCCACACCGGGCTCACTCACTGGCCATTCCGTCCCTCAAGGGTCACCGCGATGCAGCGGGATATTTTCCAGCTCATAGCGCAGCTCTTCGATCAACTTAGCGATGCTCTCTTCCGAACGGACGCTGTCGACACTCATGCCGCTCACCACCAGGTCCACCTCGCCGCTTTCACGGTGATACAGGCGTACAGTGAGGGTGCCGTCACCATTGAGGCTGCATTCGCAGGCCAGCGGCGTAAAGCTTTCTTCCAGGCGAGTGCGCAAGGGGGCCAGATGGGTCATGAAATGCACCTTAGCCCTGGGGCCACAAATGACCGGTGGCCAGCACCGACCTCCTGGTCCGCATAGGCATCCTGTCGCTCTCATACTGGGTTAGTACACTGCACATTGTGGCGTATTCCTTGACTGTTTCGTGGGGACGCGACATCACAGACGATGTCGCACACTGACAGCCTAAGGAACCGACCCCCCATGCAAAACCCGAATTTGCACCAGCATGCCCGGTGCATTTGCACTGGCTATCATGGTGCCTTCATTCGCCATTCGTTCGCGAATAAACCCCGCTCCCGCGCCCAGACAATCGCCTCGCTGCGGCTATGGACATCCAGTTTCGAATACAGCGTAGCCACGTGATTGCGCACGGTATTGGGGGCCAGCTTCAGGCGCGCGGCGATTTCCTTGTCTGCCAAGCCCTCGCAAATCAGCCCCAGCACGTCACGCTCCCGGGCCGTCAGCTCGGTGAATGACACGCTGGGCACCTGGGCGTTGATGCTCTTCACGTTAGCCAATTTTTCAATCAGGGTCCGACTGAACCAGGACGCATCTTTCATCACCTCTTCGATAGCCGCCACCAATTCCAGCTCCGAGCGTTTGCGCTCGGTGATGTTCATCAGCACCAACAGATAGCAAGGTTTGTCCTGGATGAGCACCGTATCGGCGGCGACCTCACAGTCGATGAGTTCGCCCCCCTTCTTGTGCACCTTGACGTCGATACTCGAGACAGCAGCGGCCTTTTCCAGCCGGGCAAACAGCGCGGCGCTGGCGTCCTTGTCGAGAAAGCCGATTTCCTCCACGGTTTTTCCCAGCAGCTCTTCGCTGGCGTAACCGGTGGTCTGGAGAAACGCCTCGTTGATTTCCAACAACTGCTGTTCAGCGCTGCACACCAGAGTGGGTACGGGCGACAGGCGGAACGACTTGGCAAAGCGCTCCTCGCTCTGGCGCAGGGCCGTTTCCGCCTTGCGTCGCGGCTCCATGTCCATGAAGGAAAACAGCATGCAGTCTTCATCGTGCAGGTCCAGCGGCTGGCCGGCGACGATCACCTGTTTGCTGGTGCCGTCGGGCAATTTCAACTCGGCCTGCATTTGCGGAATGGTCGCACCCTGCCCCAGGCGTTCGATGGCCAAGTCGCGTCTTTCGGCAGCTTCAAGCACGTCAAGCTCATAGACCGAACGCCCAATCACCTGCTCGCGACTGTAACCGGTCATCTCCAGGAATCCCGGATTGACCTTGATGTAACGCAGGTCACTGAGGCGACAGATCACCGCCGGTGCCGGGTTGGCCCCGAAGGTTTTCTCGAAGCGCTGCTCGGCGCTGGCCCATTCGGTGGCATCGCTGAGGATCAGCACGAGAAGCTCCGGCTCGCCGTTGCGGTCGGCCAGCACCATGCTGCGGATCCGATGCACCCAGGTCCGATCCGGGTCGGCCTGGGGCGTGACTTCCACCAGCACATCGCTGAACTCATCGCCACGGGCAACCCGGGCGATGGGGTAGTTGTCGTCGCTCAGCGGGTGATTGTTGCGATAACGCAAATTGAAACGCCGGGCGTACTGCCTGGCCGTGGTGCCCAGCTCACTGAGATCCTTGACCCCGTGCATCGCCAAGGCCGCTGCGTTGGCCCAGGCAATGGTCTGGTCGACCTCGATCAACATCACTCCATCGGACAGCCCGGCAATGATCTGCAGTAATTGACGACGGTTGGTATCGGTGGTCGGGACTTGCTGATTCATTGGGTCTCCATGTGGTCAGAAGGTTTCAAGCATGGATGCGTTGAAGGTTACGACCACATGGGTTTGCAATAGTGCATCGGCCCTTCAAGCCGCCATGCGCCCCTCGGCAATCGCTTGTGAGGCGGCCAGCATCGCTCGCAGCAGCACTGCGCAACCGGCGGCGAGGTCGTCCGGGGCGGCGTTTTCGATTTCGTTGTGGCTGATACCCCCTTCGCAGGGCACGAAGATCATCCCGGCCGGGCCCAGTTCGGCGAGGAAGATCGCGTCATGGCCGGCACCGCTGACGATGTCCAGGTGGGACAGGCCCAGCCCTTGGGCAGCGTCGCGTACGGCGTCGACGCAGCCCTTGTCGAAATACAGCGGCGGGAAATCGGCCGTGGGTTTCAAATCGAAGGTCAGGCCGTGCTGCTGGCAGGTGTCTTCGATCACCTGCTTGACCTCGGCGATCATCGAATCCAGCCGCGCCGGTTCCAGGTGACGAAAGTCCAGGGTCATGCGCACTTCGCCGGGGATGACATTGCGCGACCCCGGATAAGCTTGCAGGCACCCGACCGTGCCGCAGGCATGGGGTTGATGACCGAGGGCGGCGCGGTTGACGGCGCCGACGATGATCGAGGCGCCCACCAGGGCGTCCTTGCGCAGGTGCATCGGGGTCGGGCCGGCGTGGGCCTCGACGCCGCGCAAGGTCAGGTCGAACCACTTCTGCCCCAATGCGCCCATCACCACGCCGATGGTCTTGCCTTCGTCTTCGAGGATCGGCCCCTGTTCGATGTGCGCCTCGAAATACGCCCCCACCGGATGCCCGCTGACCGGGCGCGGGCCGGCATAGCCGATGGCGTTGAGCGCCTGGCCCACGGTGATGCCCTCGGCGTCGACCTTGGCGAGGGTTTCTTCGAGGGTGAATTTTTCCGCGAACACGCCGGAGCCCATCATGCACGGGGCGAAACGCGAGCCTTCCTCGTTGGTCCACACCACCACTTCCAGCGGCGCTTCGGTTTCGATGTTCAGGTCGTTGAGGGTGCGCAACACTTCCAGCCCGGAGAGCACGCCAAAGCAGCCGTCGAACTTGCCACCGGTGGGCTGGGTGTCGATGTGGCTGCCGGTCATCACGGGCGGCAGGTTCGGATTGCGCCCCGGACGACGGGCGAAAATATTGCCCACCGCATCGATGCTGACGGTGCAGCCCGCCGCCTGGGTCCATTGCACGAACAGGTCGCGGGCCTGGCGGTCGAGGTCGGTCAGTGCCAGCCGGCACACGCCGCCCTTGACCGTGGCACCGAGCTGGGCCAGGTCCATGAGCGATTGCCACAGGCGATCGCGATTGATGTGCGGGTGGGTGGATTGCAGGACGTCGATGGCTGCGTTCATGGGGATCTCCATTTTTTCAGGCATGTTTTCGGTGTACTTGAGGCCACTGTCGCGAGCGATGAGGCCCTTCCTCACACCGCGGTTTTAGCGACGGATGGGCTCGCTCGCATACTGCACAACCCGTAATAAATCACCCCGCCCAGCGCCGAGCCGGTGAACCAGCCGTAGCTGTAGAACCAACTGAACGCATCGCTGCCCAGGGACAGCAGCGTCAGCACCACCGGCACGCCAAAGGCGATGAAGCCATTCCAGTTCCACGCCGGGTAAGTGTCGTCGCGGTACAACCCGGCCAGGTCCAGTTGCTGTTTCTTGATCAGGAAATAATCCACCACCATGATCCCGGCAATCGGTCCCAGCAGGCTCGAATAACCCAGCAGCCAGTTGGAATAGACCGACTCCAGGCTGACCTCGGACACAATCAGGCCAAGCTTCTTCAGCAGTTCGTGGGCCATCAGCGCCAGCCCCACCAACCCGGTGAGCATCACCGCCTTGGTGCGGCCGATCAGTTTCGGCGCCAGGTTCTGGAAGTCGTTGGTGGGCGAGACGATGTTGGCGGCGGTGTTGGTCGAGAGCGTGGCGACAATGATCAGCACCATGGCCAGGGCCACCCATACCGGGCTCTGGATGTGCCCGATCAAGGTCACCGGGTCGGAGACGGTCACCCCCACCAGTTTTTCCGAGGCGGCGGTCATGACCACGCCGAGGGAGGCGAACAGGAACATGGTCAATGGCAGGCCAATGATCTGCCCCACGATCTGGTCTTTCTGACTCCTGGCATAACGGCTGAAGTCAGGAATGTTCAACGACAGCGTGGCCCAGAAACCGACCATGGCCGTCAGGCCGGCAAGGAAGTAGCTGGTCACGCCGGCGCCTTCGGGACGCTTGGCCGGGACCGCCATCAGTTCAGTCAATGAAACGTTGGGCAATGCCCACACCAACAGACCGACGCCCACCAGCACCAGCAGCGGCGCTGACAAGGTTTCCAGCCACTTGATCGACTCGGCACCGCGCAGCACCACCCACAGGTTGATGACCCAGAACACCATGAAGCCCATCACTTCGCCGGTGCCGCCCAGGCTCTTCCAGCCATCGAACACCGAGCCGAGAAACAGGTGGATCGCCAGCCCGCCGAACAGGGTCTGGATGCCGAACCAGCCACAGGCCACCAGGGCGCGAATCAGGCACGGCACGTTGGAACCAATCACGCCAAAGGATGAGCGCAACAGCACCGGAAACGGAATGCCGTACTTGGTTCCGGCAAAGGCATTCAGGGTCAGGGGGACCAGCACGATGATGTTGGCAAACAGGATCGCCAGCAGCGCCTCGCCCACCGTCAGGCCGAAATAGGCGGTGAGCACGCCACCGAGGGTGTAGGTCGGCACGCAGATCGCCATGCCCACCCATAGTGCGGTGATGTGCCATTTGTTCCAGGTTCGCTCGTTCACCTTGGTCGGCGCAATGTCGTGGTTATAACGGGGGCTGTCGAGGACGTCGCTGCCGGCTTCAAGTTCGAACAATCCGTCGCGCTCGGTCACTGTTGATCTGGTCATGTCCGCTCCACTGTTTTCATTATTTTTGCTCATCGACGGGCGATGGCCGGAGTACTTGCACGCGTGCTACCGACCACCCCGCCAGACCCACGACGGCACTCAATAACCGTGCCGGATAATGCGCCGAGCTGACCGGATGATCGATATAACCCTTTCAACCTTTTGATGTTTAAGGTTTTAAAGCCACGTTATTGTCTTGTTTCACTCCCTGCTCACCGCCCTTGAGGCTAGATGACCTTCACGCCCTGTCGAGGGGGAGATTCAAAGTGGTGCACCCCGGATCAACGCAAGGTGTCTAGACCGCACTTGCAACGCTTTCAAGCCGCTGATTTACCATGACAAATCTCGCTCAAATAACGATCCTGTCAAGTGCGTCAAAATGGTGAGCAGGCTCACCATTTTGGTGAATTTATATTTTTATTCTTAAATTTCAATAAGTTAATTAACACATAAGCTTATAAAAAATAATCTTGCTCATTTCATAAACTCCAGCTAGCGTCTAATCCTGACAGTCGTGACAAGAATATAAACCGGCACGACTTTAACTACCGTGATCGATAAAACATAAAGAACCGGCAACAGTCGGTCATGCCTGCGAGGAACTCGGAATGTCTCTGTTGATCCGTGGCGCCACCGTTATTACCCATGATGAACGTTATCGCGCCGATGTGTTTTGCGCCGACGGCGTGATCAAGGCCATCGGCGACAACCTGGATGTTCCGGCCGGTGTCGAAGTGCTCGATGGCAGCGGTCAATACCTGATGCCCGGCGGCATCGATCCCCATACGCATATGCAGTTGCCATTCATGGGCACGGTCGCCAGCGAAGACTTCTTCAGCGGCACGGCGGCGGGTCTCGCCGGCGGCACCACCTCGATCATCGACTTCGTGATTCCCAACCCCCAACAGTCGCTGATGGAAGCCTTTCATCAATGGCGGGGCTGGGCCGAGAAAAGCGCCAGTGACTACGGTTTCCACGTGGCGATCACCTGGTGGAGCGAACAGGTGCGCGAAGAAATGGCCGAGCTGGTCAGCCATCATGGGGTGAACAGCTTCAAGCACTTCATGGCCTACAAGAACGCAATCATGGCCGCCGACGACACCTTGGTGGCGAGCTTCGAACGCTGCCTGGAATTGGGCGCGGTGCCCACGGTGCACGCCGAGAATGGCGAACTGGTCTATCACCTGCAACGCAAACTGTTGGCCCAGGGCATCACCGGCCCCGAAGCCCATCCGTTGTCGCGTCCTTCGCAAGTGGAAGGCGAAGCCGCGAGCCGCGCCATCCGCATCGCCGAAACCCTGGGCACACCGCTGTACCTGGTGCACGTGTCCACCAAGGAAGCGCTGGACGAAATCACCTACGCCCGCAGCAAGGGCCAACCGGTCTACGGTGAAGTACTGGCCGGGCATCTGTTGCTGGACGACAGTGTTTATCGCGACCCCGACTGGCAGACCGCCGCCGGCTACGTGATGAGCCCACCCTTTCGCCCACGCGGGCATCAAGAGGCTCTCTGGCACGGCTTGCAATCCGGCAACCTGCACACCACCGCCACCGATCACTGTTGCTTCTGCGCCGAACAGAAGGCTGCCGGCCGCGACGACTTCAGCAAGATCCCCAACGGCACCGCCGGCATCGAAGACCGCATGGCCGTGCTCTGGGACGAGGGGGTCAACAGCGGCAAATTGTCGATGCACGACTTCGTCGCCCTCACCTCCACCAACACCGCGAAGATCTTCAACCTCTACCCGCGCAAAGGGGCGATCCGCGTCGGCGCCGATGCCGACCTGGTGCTCTGGGACCCGCAAGGCAGCCGCACGATTTCCGCCAAGACCCACCATCAGCAGGTGGACTTCAACATCTTCGAAGGCAAGACCGTGCGCGGCGTGCCCAGCCACACCATCAGCCAGGGCCGGTTGGTGTGGGCCGACGGCGACCTACGGGCCGAGCGCGGCGCCGGGCGCTACATCGAGCGGCCGGCGTACCCGGCGGTGTTCGATTTGCTGAGCAAGCGGGCGGAGTTGAACAAGCCAACCGCCGTGAAACGCTGAAATCCGGGCCTTTGATCGTTCCCACGCTCCGCGTGGGAATGCCTCTGGGGACGCTCCGCGTTCCGCTCTGGGACGCAGAGCGTCCCGGGCTGCGTTCCCAAGCGGAGCGCGGGAACGATCAAGGCAACGAAAAAAACCACTGCCCACCAGAGGCAGCACCTCAAACACCGTGAGGCCCACTCCATGATCCAGCCCTTGAGTCACCTCCCCCATTCCCAGGAAGACCCGGCCACCCTCTCCGCCCGCTTCAGCGACCTGGCGCCACCGCTCAATGCGCGCCAGGCCCACCTGGAAGCCTCCCGGTGCCTGTATTGCTACGACGCACCGTGCGTGAACGCCTGTCCAAGCGAAATCGATATCCCTTCATTCATCCGCAACATCCACCAGGACAACGTCCAAGGCGCGGCCCAGAAAATCCTCTCGGCCAACATCCTCGGCGGCAGTTGTGCCCGGGTCTGCCCCACGGAGATCCTTTGCCAGCAAGCCTGCGTGCGCAACAACGTCCATGAGTGCGCGCCGGTATTGATCGGCCAACTGCAACGCTACGCCGTGGATAACGCCCATTTCAGCGAACACCCGTTCAAGCGTGCCGCCGCAACTGGCAAGCGCATCGCCGTGGTCGGTGCCGGCCCGGCGGGCTTGTCCTGCGCCCATCGCAGCGCGATGCACGGTCATGACGTGGTGGTTTTCGAGGCCCGTGAGAAAGCCGGCGGCCTCAACGAATACGGGATCGCCAAGTACAAACTGGTGGACGACTACGCCCAACGTGAACTGGACTTCCTGTTGGAGATCGGCGGCATCGAAATCCGCCATGGCCAGAAACTCGGCGAGAACCTGAGCCTGAGCGACCTGCACCAGCAGTTCGACGCGGTGTTCCTCGGCCTCGGCCTGGCGGCCAGCAAACAACTGGGCCTGAGCGACGAACAGGCGCCGGGGCTGCTGGCCGCCACCGACTACATCCGCGAACTGCGTCAGGCCGACGACCTCAGCCAGTTGCCCCTGGCCGACCGCTGCATCGTGCTCGGCGCCGGTAACACCGCCATCGACATGGCCGTGCAGATGGCTCGCCTCGGCGCCCGGGATGTCAACCTGGTGTACCGCCGTGGCTTGGAAGACATGGGCGCCACCGTCCATGAACAGGACATCGCCAAGGCCAATCAGGTGCGCCTGTTGACCTGGGCGCAGCCGCAACAGGTCTTGCTCGACGATGCCGGGAATGTGCGCGGCATGCGCTTCTCCCGCACCCACCTGGAAAACGGTCGGCTGGTCATCGGCACCGACACCTTCGACCTGCCCGCCGACGCCATTTTCAAAGCCATCGGCCAAGCCTTCGATGACAACGCACTGGTGGACCCACTGGCCCGGGAGCTCAAGCGCCAGGACGGACGAATTCTGGTGGACGAACACCTGCGCACCAGCGTTCCCGGTGTCTACGCCGGCGGCGATTGCACCAGCCTGGACCAGGACCTGACCGTGCAGGCCGTGCAGCACGGCAAACTCGCCGCCGAGGCGATCAACGCTCAACTGATGCTTAACGTGGAGGCTGCGTAAATGGCCGATCTATCGATTGTCTTTGCCGGCATCAAAGCCCCCAACCCGTTCTGGCTGGCCTCCGCGCCACCCACCGACAAGGCCTACAACGTGGTCCGCGCCTTCGAGGCCGGCTGGGGGGGCGTGGTCTGGAAAACCCTCGGGGAGGATCCGGCGGCGGTGAACGTGTCGTCGCGCTACTCAGCCCATTACGGCGCCAATCGCGAGGTGTTGGGCATCAACAACATCGAGCTGATCACCGACCGTTCCCTGGAGATCAACCTGCGGGAAATCACCCAGGTGAAAAAGGATTGGCCAGACCGGGCGTTGATCGTGTCGCTGATGGTGCCCTGCGTCGAAGAATCCTGGAAACGCATCCTGCCGTTGGTGGAAGCCACCGGCGCCGACGGCATCGAGCTGAACTTCGGCTGCCCCCATGGCATGCCGGAACGCGGCATGGGCGCGGCGGTCGGCCAGGTGCCGGAGTACGTCGAGCAAGTGACCCGCTGGTGCAAGACCTATTGCTCGTTGCCGGTGATCGTCAAGCTCACGCCGAACATCACCGACATCCGCGTCGCCGCCCGGGCCGCCCATCGCGGCGGCGCGGACGCGGTGTCGTTGATCAACACCATCAACTCCATCACCAGCGTCGACCTCGACCGCATGGTCGCCCTGCCCAGCGTCGGCAGCCAGAGCACCCACGGCGGTTATTGCGGCTCGGCGGTCAAGCCGATCGCCCTGAACATGGTCGCCGAAATCGCCCGCGACCCGCAGACCCACGGCTTGCCGATCTGCGGCATCGGCGGCATCGGTAGCTGGCGCGACGCGGCGGAATTCATCGCCTTGGGCAGCGGCGCGGTGCAAGTCTGCACCGCCGCAATGCTGCATGGGTTTCGCATCGTCGACGAGATGAAGGACGGCCTGTCGCGCTGGATGGACGAGCACGGCCACGCCAACCTCCAGGCCTTCTCCGGTCGCGCGGTGAGCAACACCACCGACTGGAAGTACCTGGACATCAACTACCAGGTCATCGCGAAAATCGACCAAGAGGCGTGCATCGGTTGCGGTCGCTGCCACATCGCCTGCGAAGACACCTCACACCAGGCCATCGCCAGCCTCAAGCAAGCAGACGGCACGCGTAAATATGAAGTGATCGATGAGGAATGCGTGGGCTGTAACCTGTGCCAGATCACCTGCCCGGTGCAAGACTGCATCGAAATGGTGACGGTGGACACCGGCAAGCCGTTCCTGGATTGGAACCATGATCCGCGCAATCCCTATCATGTAACCGCTTGAAGATTGGGGTGTCTGGACTGGCGCCATCGCGAGCTTGCTCGCGATGAGGCCCTAAGCCACAGCAAAAAACCTCAGGGCTCCCCCACCAGAAGCGCCCTATCCAACTAACAGTTCTGCTAGTAGACGCCCTCCCAAAAATATCCGAGCCTGACACAGCCCAGTTCGCCAAGCAGAGCCCAGCCCATGTCAGCGCCATCGATGAAAATACTGTGCCGCTATCAATATGACCCACTGGATCGCCTCGTAGGCTTGAAGCCTTTGGAGAACCCAGGCACCCAACGTTTCTATCAAAAAGACGAGTTGGTTAACGAGATAGAGGGCCAGTCGCAACTGACGATCATGCGTCACGGCCCCCAACCGCTGGCGCAACGATCAGGCACTGACGCCGCCGCCGAGACGATGCTGTTGGCGACGGATCAACAATGTTCGTTGCTCAGGACAGTGGCGGATACAGACTCGCGACAGATGGCCTATACCGCCTACGGTTATCGCACAGGGGAAAGCGGTTTGAGTTGCCTGCTCGGTTTTAATGGGGAGCGGCCTGACTCGATAACCGGTCATTATTTGTTGGGACAGGGTAATCGGGCTTTTAATCCGGTGTTGATGCGGTTCAATAGTCCGGATGAGTTGAGTCCTTTTGGGGAGGGGGGGATTAATGTGTATGCTTATTGTGGGAATGATCCGGTTAATCGGTATGATCCGAGTGGAAATGTTGCGATTGTTCAACCATGGAGATCGCCACCCATACAAAAAAACTACCCATTAACGGTCGTCCTCGGGAAAAAATTAAATTCTCTTGATTCTAAATCCATTACCATCTTTCAAGCTGCCCGGTCGGCACTACCTGCGCCTTGGAAAACTAAGCCACAATTCTATGGAGCCAATAAATCCACTTACTCTGCACTACCTGCAGAGCCGGCACATTCACTATATACAAGGGATAGTCCCCCGGGCACCCTCACCAACGCAACAGACAAAATCAACACACTTATCAATAGAGCAGCGCTGTACGATGAAGTCATTAAAGAACACCCGTTCATGACCAGACTGGTAAACACTCCAAGACGGCAGGCCTACAACGCTGCTGAAAGAAACCTCAATAAACTTAACACCAACGGTGCATCAGCAGAGCAAATTGAAAGAGCTACAGCCGAACTCACACTAGCTCGATGGAATGCGAAAAATGGCGATATCATCCAATACTTAGAAGTATCAGTATGGAATATTCGCACTAATCCCGACACTACCCCCAACCCAGTGAATAATCGAGCCCGCTCGCGGTAGCGACCATAAGTCGCTCATCACATGATTCCAAGACTACGACTAACAGTTCTGCTAGTAGACAGCCCCCCAAAAATATCCGAGCCTGACACAGCCCAGTTCGCCAAGCAGAACCCAGCCCATGTCAGCGCCATCGATGAAAATACTGTGCCGCTATCAATATGACCCACTGGATCGCCTCGTAGGCTTGAAGCCTCTGGAGAGCCCAGGCACCCAACGTTTCTATCAAGAAGACGAGTTGGTTAACGAGATAGAGGGTGAGTCGCAGCTGACGATCATGCGTCACGGCCCCCAGCCGCTGGCGCAACGATCAGGCACCTACGACGCCGCCGAAACGACGCTGTTGGCAACGGATCAACAACGTTCGTTGCTCAGGACAGTGGCGGATGCGCTCTCGCAACAGATGGTCTATACCGCCTATGGTTATCGCCCTGGGGAAAGTGGTTTGAGTTGTCTGCTCGGCTTCAATGGGGAGCGGCTTGACTCGATAACCGGTCATTATTTGTTGGGACAGGGTAATCGGGCTTTTAATCCGGTGTTGATGCGGTTCAATAGTCCGGATGAGTTGAGTCCTTTTGATGAGGGTGGAATCAATGCATACGCTTATTGCGGCAATGATCCGATTAATCAATATGATCCGAGTGGGAATTACAAAGTATGGAATATCCCAATAAGTTATCCAAATAGGTACTCAACATTCACAATCCAATCCACCATTATTTCCCGCCCCACTGCTTCCCGACCCATTCTTATAGGGCGAGTTAACCCAACGAGGAATTTGCTAGCCAATACCCGATCAACTTCCGCCACGCCAGCTGCCAATCCTATTACTAATGCGACCCATAGGGGATTTAGAGTATTGCCTCGTGAGGGCGAGCCTAAAGGATTCAGTTCTCACCATACCGGCCAACAACCCCCACAGCAAAAATCCACTCTAAATCACGCAAGAAAACGCCACGCGGCTGGACACTTTTACGATGAAGTCGTAGGTGGATGGATAGAAAAACACCCCAACAGACGTATATCGATAGATACAACGAAATTCGATGCCGCCACTGCAAATCTGGAAGCGCTTAGAGCAAAAAGGGCTGAGCCGGAATTGATCAGCCAGGAGGCCGCGAGAGTCCAAAGGCTTCGGCTGGACCTGAAAATAATCTCTCTACGGAAAATGGGATTTAAAACCGGAATCACTCTCAGAAAGAAACGAGGAGGAGAAACCGAGAAAATTCGCAGACAATAGAGCGTGAAACACCGCTATCCAACTTCATCAGCTACCACACACCCCCGTAGCGCCCAAACTACGGCTCCAACCCAATCCCTCGCAAAATCACACTGGTCACCGTCTGCACCGCCCGTTCGAACTGCATGTCCGACAGCGGCTGGTGGTCGTTGAGGATGTTGATCTGGTGGTCGAAGTCGGCGTAGTGCTGGGTCGAGGCCCAGATCATGTAGAGCAGGCTCGAGGGTTCTATCGGGAGGATGCGTTTATCTTCCACCCACTGGCGGATTTTCGCTTCCTTCATCTTGGCCCAGTCATAAAGGCTGGCGTCCAGGGCCTCACCCAGGGTCGGGGCGCCGTGGATGATTTCGTTGGCCCAGACTTTCGAGCCGTAGGGACGGCTGCGGGAGTGGTTCATCTTGGCGCGGATGTAGCTGCTGAGCACCACCCGGGGGTCGTCGAACATTTCGAAGCACAAGGCGTCCTGCTTCCAGACCTCCAGCAGGTCGAACAGCACGGCGCTGTAGAGTTCGCTCTTGGTGCTGAAGTAATAGTGCAGGTTGGAACGGGGCAATTGCACTTCGGCGGCGATGTCGGCCATGGCGGTGCTGCCGAAGCCTTTTTCGGCAAAGACCTTCTCGGCGGCCAGCAGGATTTTCTCGACGTTACTGCGACGAATCTCGATCTTGTGATTGCCCATGAGGGCTCCCTGGGGACAGCGTTGGTCAAGACTAGCATTCACTCACCTTCGAAAACACGGGTGGTCCCAATGGGAGTGAGCAAGCTCCCACATTTGGCCCTGTTGTCGTTCAGGCGGATGCACGCAGATACCCTTGTGGCGAGGGGATTTATCCCCGTTGGGCTGCGTAGCAGCCCTAAAGGCCTCGCCTCGGTGTGTCAGGAGGATTGCATCCGGTCGTTTTAGGGGCGCTTCGCACCCCAACGGGGATAAATCCCCTCGCCACAAGGGTGGTGATGAGCCGGCTAGCGTGCTTCGACGTTATCCAGCGCGCGGTTCGCCAGCAGTCCGCTCAGTTCAATCAATTGTTGGATGCCCAAGGCGATGTGACGCCTGGGACCTTCCAGGTCGAAGGCCAGGTCATTGACCATGGCATTGGCCGAGGCCAGGTTTTCGCTGAGGTTGGCGAGCAGGGTTTCGGTGTCGACGCCATGGGCGACGGTGAACAGTTGGCCGGGATCGGCCTCGGGTTTGCCGGGTTTGGGCTTGAGGTAGGCGTCGAGGATGCGGTCGGCGGTTTTGTCGAATTTTTTTGAGTTGGCTGGATCGGTGTCCGGCGGGTTGGGAGTTACTTTGAACATAATTGAAGCTCCGATGCTGTAGAAGGGAGCCAACACCCTCTCGCTACCAAACGAATTAGGGTGGCGGCCATACGAAGGTTGGTAGACCGGGCATCGGAGCCGGCGCCTCCGAAGAGACCCTGCGCATGGCCACCAAAAAGCGAAGTGCGTGATTGCACTCGCAAGAGATGACGCTATGCACCGACAGCCCGGGCTACCAAACCCGATCACTGATTCAATCAGTGACCCGGAAACGATAGAGCCCTGGCCCCCAGGCGCACAAGCCGGCGGATTCTGGCGCAGTTGTAGGCAACGGCGCAAGACAACGTAGCCCGATCCAGAGCGATCCTACATCTGGATAAACACAGGCCTGTTTGGACTGGGAATAGGGTGAACAACACACCTGTGGCGAGGGGATTTATCCCCGCTGGGCTGCGCAGCAGCCCTAAAGAAGGTTGAATGCAATCAACCTGACACACTGCCGCGATAGTAATTGGGGCTGCTTCGCAGCCCAACGGGGATAAATCCCCTCGCCACAAAAGACCTCACCGTCCATGAGATCGCGGCCATTCGACTAATGTCTTAGACCAGTCATCGCACAACCAAACGCACGCACCGCTACTCTCAGATTACCCATTTGCCCAGCACCAAGGCTTGTGATCTTGAACTCCGTCAGTGACACCCATCGAAACGCCTCATTTTGAAGCACCCTCGGCTTGGATAATTCCGATAATGGCCAGTTGACAACGAGGGGCAGCTTCCAAATAATCATCTCCATGTTGTACGACGACGTATGACAAATAAAAACAACAAAAAAGTAGGGAGCGTCATAGTGAGCACACGTGTCCGTTTTTCGCCCGACAACCGTCCAAAGCGCCGTACCCTCTTCAATTCCAGCCCCGCACTGATTCTGCTCGGTTGCAGCAGCTTGTCCCTGTTTCTGCCAATGACGGCCAGCGCCGAAGGCTTCGTTGATGACGCCAAGGCTACGCTGACCCTGCGCAACGCCTATTTCAACCGCAACTTCACCAACCCGAACGCCGCCCAAGGCAAAGCCGAGGAATGGACCCAGAACTTCATCCTCGACGCCAAGTCCGGCTTCACCCAGGGCGTGGTCGGTTTCGGCGTGGACGTGCTGGGCCTGTACTCAGTCAAGCTCGACGGCGGCCGTGGCACGGCGGGCACGCAACTGCTGCCGGTGCATGACGACGGTCGCCCCGCCGATGACTTCGGTCGCCTGGGCGTGGCCCTCAAGGCCAAGGTGTCGAAGACCGAATTGAAGGTCGGCGAATGGATGCCGGTGCTGCCGATCCTGCGCTCCGACGATGGCCGTTCCCTGCCGCAAACCTTCCGTGGCGGCCAGGTGACCTCCACCGAAATCAACGGCCTGAGCCTCTACGGCGGCCAGTTCCGCGCCAACAGCCCGCGCAACGACGCGAGCATGGAAGACATGTCGATGAACGGCCGCGGCGCGTTCACCTCCGACCGTTTCAACTTCGGCGGCGGTGAATACGCCTTCAACGAAAAACGCACCCAGGTCGGCGTGTGGTACGCGGAACTGTCCGACATCTACCAGCAACAATATTTCAACCTGACCCACAGCCAGCCCATCGGCGACTGGACCCTGGGTGCCAACCTCGGCTACTTCACCGGCAAGGAAAACGGCAGCGCGTTGGCCGGCGACCTGGACAACAAAACCGCGTTCGCCATGCTCTCGGCCAAGTACGGTGGCAACACCTTTTATGTCGGCCTGCAGAAAGTCGGCGGCGATGATGCCTGGATGCGCGTCAACGGCACCAGCGGCGGCACCCTGGCCAACGACAGCTACAACTCCAGCTACGACAACGCCAAGGAAAAATCCTGGCAAGTGCGCCACGACTTCAACTTCGCCGCCGTCGGCGTGCCGGGCCTGACGTTGATGAACCGCTACATCAGCGGCGACAACGTGCACACCGCCACCGTTGACGACGGCAAGGAATGGGGTCGCGAAACCGAACTGGCCTACACCGTGCAGAGCGGTGCGCTGAAGAGCCTCAACGTGAAATGGCGTAACGCATCGATTCGTCGGGACTACAGCACCAACGAATTTGACGAGAACCGCATTTTCATCAGCTACCCGCTTTCGCTTCTGTAACACCAGGATCCATTGCCATGAGCGCATCCCATGGCAACCTGCGGCAGGGACGCCGATCCAGAGCGGTTCGTCGATCAAACGTTGACAAGGTAACGGAAGGATAAGGATATTCCCTCTCGGTCGTACGACAACTTATAACAACTGTACCTCTCATAGTTTGCTCAGGTAATGCCATGACCACGACACAGATTCGTCATCCCTTCAATCGCCTCCTATTGACCGGCGCCGCTGGCGGCCTTGGCAAAGTCTTGCGCGAACGCCTCAAGCCTTTCGCCCGCCATATTCGCCTGTCGGACATCGCCAACATGGCCCCGGCCATCGACGAAAGCGAAGAAGTGATGCTGTGCGACCTGTCGGACAAGCAGGCCGTGCACCAACTGGTCGAAGGCGTCGATGCCATCCTGCATTTCGGTGGTGTTTCGGTGGAGCGTCCGTTCGAAGAAATCCTCGGCGCCAACATCAGCGGCGTCTTTCACATTTATGAAGCCGCCCGCAAACACGGCGTCAAGCGAGTGATCTTCGCCAGCTCCAACCACGTCATCGGTTTCTACAAACAGGACGAGACCATCGACGCTCTCTCCCCTCGCCGCCCGGATGGCTACTACGGCCTGTCCAAGTCCTACGGTGAAGACGTCGCCAATTTCTACTTCGATCGCTACGGCATCGAGACCGTGAGCATCCGCATCGGCTCGTCGTTCGCTGAACCGCAGAACCGCCGGATGATGAGCACCTGGCTGAGCTTCGACGACCTCACCCAACTGATCGAATGCGCGCTCTACGCCCCGAAAGTCGGCCACACCGTGGTCTACGGCGTGTCCGCCAACCGCGACGTCTGGTGGGACAACAGCCACGCCGCGCACCTGGGCTACCAGCCCAAGGACACCTCGGAAATCTTCCGCGCCAAGGTCGAAGCGCAGCCGATGCCGGCCGCCGATGACCCGGCCATGGTTTATCAGGGTGGCGCCTTTGTGGCAGCCGGCCCATTCGACGACTGATTCGCTGTTTTTCATGGGATACGCACGCACAAAGGAATCACCATGCAAGCCGAATTGATTGTCGATGCACGCAACGCCGTCGGGGAAAGCCCGGTATGGGTTCCCGAGGAAAACGCCCTGTATTGGGTGAACATTCCCAACGGTGGCCTGCAATGCTGGAACGCTAGCAGCGGAAAGCTCCAGGGCTGGGAAGCGCCCGAAATGCTCGCCTGCATCGCCCGTCACCAGGACGGCGGTTGGATCGCGGGCATGGAGAGCGGTTTCTTTCGCCTGCACCCCAATGACGACGGCAGCCTGGACAGCGAACTGTGCGCGAACGTCGAGCACAGCCGCACCGACATGCGCCTCAACGATGGCCGCTGCGACCGCCAAGGGCGTTTCTGGGCCGGCAGCATGGTGCTGAACATGGGCGCCAACGCTGACGAAGGCCGGATGTATCGTTACGAGGCAGGCCAGCGCAGCCCGGTCGAGGCGCAACTGAGCGGTTTCATCGTGCCCAATGGCCTGGGCTTCAGCCCGGACGGACGCACGATGTACCTCTCCGATTCACACCCGCTGGTGCAGCAGATCTGGGCCTTCGACTACGACATCGACAGCGGCACACCGTCCAACCGGCGGCTGTTCGTCGACATGATGCCGTTGGCCGGTCGCCCGGACGGCGCCGCGGTGGATGCCGACGGTTGCTATTGGATCTGCGCCAACGATGCCGGGCTGATTCACCGTTTCACCCCGGACGGACGTCTCGACCGTTCACTGCAAGTGCCAGTGAAGAAACCGACCATGTGCGCCTTTGGCGGCAGTCGCCTGGACACCCTCTTCGTCACCTCGATCCGCCCCGGTGACGACAACGACCCGCAGTCCCTGGCCGGTGGCGTGTTCGCCCTCAACCCCGGCGTCAAGGGCCTGGCTGAACCCATTTTCGGAGGGTTGAAGCACTCCGCGAACTGACCTGCTGTGCCGCTTCATTGGATGAGCCATAAAAACAACAACACTGGAGATGGACCATGAATTTCAAACGCACGCTTTTGATCGCAGCCCTTCCCCTGGCCTTCCTGGCGCAGGCGGCCCATGCCCTTGAGCTCAAGATCGCCGACATCCATCCCAAGGGTTACCCGACCGTGGTCGCCGAGGAATCCATGGGTAAGACCCTGGAAAAAGAGAGTAACGGCGAACTGAAGTTCAAGTACTTCCCGGGCGGCGTACTGGGCTCCGAGAAGGAAGTCATCGAGCAGATGCAAACCGGCGCGGTCCAGATGTCCCGAGTCAGCCTGGGCATCGTCGGTCCCGTCGTGCCGGACGTGAACGTGTTCAACATGCCGTTCATCTTCCGCGACCAGGCCCACATGCGCGCCGTCATCGACGGTGAAGTCGGCGATGCGATCCTCGACCGGATCACCAATTCCGAATTCGGCCTGGTGGCCCTGGCCTGGATGGACGGCGGCACGCGCAACCTCTACACCAAGAAACCCGTGCGCAAGCTTGAAGACATGAAGGGCATGAAGATTCGCGTGCAGGGCAACCCGATGTTCATCGAGACCATCAACGCCATGGGCGGCAATGGCATCGCCATGGACACTGGCGAGATCTTCAGCGCCTTGCAGACTGGCGTGATCGACGGCGCGGAAAACAACCCGCCGACCATGCTCGAACACAACCACTACCAGAACGCCAAGTACTACAGCCTGACCGGCCACCTGATCCTGCCTGAGCCGATCGTGATGTCGAAAATCACCTGGAACAAGCTCACCCCAGAGCAGCAAGACATGGTGAAAAAAGCCGCCAAGGCCGCCCAGGCTGAAGAGCGCGTGCTGTGGGACAAGAAGTCCACCGCCAGTGAGGAAAAACTCAAGGCCGCCGGCGTCGAGTTCATCACCGTGGACAAGAAACCTTTCTACGACGCCACGGCGCCGATCCGGGCCAAATACGGCGCGCCGTATGCCGACCTGATCAAGCGTATCGAAGCCGTTCAGTAAGCCCTCTCAATCCGTACTCATGAAAAGGCTGGGCGCGCCTGCGGTTAAAAGGTGCGCCCGGTTACGGTGGAACCCGATGAAGAATTTGCTGCTGCGTATCAACGACACGATCTACATGACTTGCATCTGGGTGGCCGGCCTTTCTGTCCTGGCGGTTGCGCTGATGATTCCCTGGGGTGTGTTTGCCCGCTACGTGCTGGGCTCAGGTTCGAGCTGGCCGGAACCCACCGCCATCCTGCTGATGATCGTGTTCACCTTCATCGGCGCCGCCGCCAGCTACCGCTCCGGCTCGCATATGGCCGTCGACATGGTGACCTCTCGCATGCCGCCTCACTTGAAAACCGCAGCGTCGGTGTTCTCCCAGTTGTTGATGGTGGCGGTCTGCATTTTCATGACGGTCTGGGGCGCCAAGCTGTGCATGACCACCTGGAATCAATTCATGAGTGCCATACCCACCCTTCGCGTCGGCATCACCTACATGCCGATTCCGATTGGAGGTTTCCTGACCCTGATTTTTGTCCTGGAAAAACTCTTTCTGGGTGATCAAAGCAAGCGTCGGGTCGTGCAATTCGACCTGGTCGAAGAAAACGAAGGTGCCGCTTAATGGACGCGCTGATTCTGCTGGGCAGTTTTTTGTTGTTGATCCTGATCGGCATGCCGGTCGCCTACGCGCTGGGCGCTGCCGCCCTGATCGGGGCGTGGTGGATCGATATTCCGTTCCAGGCCATGATGATCCAGGTAACGGGCGGGGTGAACAAATTCTCGCTGCTGGCCATTCCGTTCTTCGTCCTGGCCGGTGCGATCATGGCCGAGGGCGGCATGTCCCGCCGCCTGGTGGCATTCGCCAGTGTGTTGGTAGGCTTCGTGCGCGGTGGCCTCTCCTTGGTCAACCTCGTGGCCTCGAGCTTTTTTGGCGCGATCTCCGGTTCCTCGGTAGCCGATACCGCCTCGGTCGGTTCAGTGTTGATCCCGGAAATGACACGCCAGGGCTATCCGCGAGATTACGCCACCGCCGTCACCGTCAGTGGTTCGGTACAAGCGCTGCTGACACCGCCCAGCCACAACGCGGTGCTGTACTCCCTCGCCGCTGGCGGCACCGTCTCCATCGGTTCGCTGTTCATGGCCGGCATCGTCCCCGGCATCATGATGAACCTCTGCCTGATGGCGCTGTGCCTGGTCTTCGCGAAAAAGCGCAATTACCCCAAGGGCGAAGTGATTCCGCTCAAGCAAGCGTTGAAGATCTGCCGGGAAGCCATGTGGGGCATGATGACCCTGTTCATCATCCTTGGCGGCATTCTCTCGGGTGTTTTCACCGCCACCGAATCGGCCGCCATTGCCGTGGTGTGGGCGTTCTTCGTGACCATGTGCATCTATCGCGACTACAAGTGGAGCGAGTTGCCGAAGCTGATGCACCGCACGGTGCGCACGATCTCCATCGTGATGATCCTGATCGGCTTCGCCGCCAGCTTCGGCTACATCATGACGCTGATGGAAATCCCGGCGAAGATCACCACGGCATTCCTGACGCTGTCGGACAACCGTTACGTGATCCTGATGTGCATCAACGTGATGTTGCTGCTGCTGGGCACCGTGATGGACATGGCGCCGCTGATCCTGATCCTGACGCCGATCCTGATGCCGGTGATCGTGGGCATCGGCGTGGACCCGGTGCAGTTCGGCATGATCATGCTGGTGAACCTGGGCATCGGCTTGATCACGCCACCGGTGGGCGCGGTGCTGTTCGTGGGCTCGGCCATTGGCAAGGTCAGCATCGAAAGCACCGTCAAGGCGCTGCTGCCGTTCTACGCCATGCTGTTCGTGGTGCTGATGCTCGTGACCTACATCCCTGCCATTTCCCTGTGGTTGCCGCATCTGGTGTTGTAACCATGACAAATCCCCTGTGATCAGGGGATTTATCTGTGGCAGAGATTATCTGTGGCAGAGATTATCTGTGGCGAGGGGATTTATCCCCCCTGGGCTGCGTAGCAGCCCCAGAACCGGCAACTGGGATCTGTCTGATGCACCGAGATCCGCGTCTCTGGGGGCTGCTTCGCAGCCCAGCGGGGATAAATCCCCTCGCCACAACAGCGTGTTCGCACAAAAACCTCTGTAACACCATTTCCAACTCAGCAGACCAACACCCCCATGACGCCACCCCTTCTCCACCTCGAAGACGAACTGACCCACCTCACCCTGGCCCCGCATCTGGGCGCCAGCCTGGTCGACTGGACGTTGCGCACCAACGGCGCCCCGCTACTGCGCCCTCCCGCACTCCAGGCGCTGGAAAATGGCCTGCCAGGCAAACTCGGCGGCTTCCCGTTGATCCCCTGGTCGAACCGGATCGCCAAGGGCGGTTTCGATTGCCCCGGCGGCTGGCTCGCCTTGGATGCCAACAGCCCCAACGATCCGTTTCCGATCCATGGCAGTGCGTGGCAACAAGCGTGGCAGGTGATCGAGCACAGTGCCCAGGAAACGTTGCTGCAACTCGACAGCCAACAGCCGTTTGCCTACCGCGCCAGCCTGCAGATCCGTCTGAGCGGCGGCCAGTTACAGCTCGCAATGCACGTCACCCACATGGCCGAACAGGCCGCGTGGCACGGGCTGGGCTTGCATCCGTACTTTCCACGCACCATCGCCACGCGCCTGCAAACCCGCGCCAGCGAGGTCTGGATGTGCGATGCGACAAAACTGCCCACGGAACTGACCAACATTCCTGAACACTGGGATTTCCAGGCGCTCCGTTTACTGCCGGACACGCTTGTCGACAACGGCTTCGGCGGTTGGGACGGGCAATGCCTGATCCAGCAGCCGGACCTAGGCTATGAACTGGAGTGCCGGGCCAGCGGCTGCGACTATTTCCTGCTCTACTGTCCCGTAGGCCTGGACTTCTTTTGCATCGAACCGGTCAGCCACCCGGTCAACGCCCATCACCTGCCGGGGCGACCGGGGTTGCGCTTGCTGGAGCGAGGGCAATCGGTGGCGCTGGGGTTTTCGATGCAATGCAGGTTGCTGTAACACCTGTGGCGAGGGAGCTTGCTCCCGCTGGGCTACGCAGCAGCCCTTTCATGCGTTCTTCCCGCACAGGTTCGCTGTCATGCCCGCGCAGATCCAAAGCTTTCTCGACCCCGCCTCGAAGACCTATACCTACGTCGTCTATGAACACGATGGAGGGCAGTGCGCGGTGGTGGACCCGGTGCTGGACTATGACCCGGCCTCGGGCCGCAGCGGCACCGCTCAGGCCGAGCGGGTGATCGCCTTCGTGCGCGAACACCGGTTGACGGTGCAATGGCTGCTGGAGACCCACGCCCACGCCGATCACTTATCCGCCGCGCCTTACTTGCGCAAGGCGCTGGGAGGGAAGATCGCCATCGGCCAGGCCATCGGCGAGGTCCAACAAGTCTTCAAGAGGCTGTTCAACCTTGAACCGCAGTTTGCCGTCGACGGCTCCCAGTTCGATCATCTGTTCGCCGCCGACGAAGGGTTTTTCATAGGCAACCTCAAGGCCACCGCATTGCACGTGCCCGGCCACACTCCGGCGGACATGGCCTACCTGATCGATGGCGACGTGATTCTGGTAGGCGATACGCTGTTCATGCCGGACGTGGGCACCGCCCGCTGCGACTTTCCCGGTGGCAACGCCCATCAACTCTACGCCTCGATTTGCAAACTGCTGGCCTTCCCCGCCAGCGTGCGGCTCTATGTGTGCCACGACTATCCACCGGATGAGCGCGAGCCCCATTGCGTGAGCACCGTGGGTGAACAACGCCAGCACAACATTCATGTGCGCGATGGGATCGATGAAGCCACGTTCGTGGCCATGCGTACCCAGCGCGACAAGACGCTGGGCATGCCGACGCTGCTGTTGCCGGCGATCCAGGTCAATGTGCGGGCCGGCCACCTGCCGCCGGCCGAGGACAATGGCGTGACCTACCTGAAGATTCCGATCAATCAGCTTTAGAAGCTCGAAAGATCACCACAATCAATGTGGGAGCGAGCTTGCTCGCGATGGCAATAGATCTGCTGGCGCTGATGTTGAATGTGACGGCCTCATCGCGAGCAAGCTCGCTCCCACAGGTGATATGGTCTTTTGATTCAGGTCCCCAAGGTCAACCCATTGGCCGGCAACGGTAGCGCAGTCTTGTAGCGCACTTGCTTGAGGGCAAAGCTGGAGCGGATGTTCGCCACGCCCGGGACCTTGGTCAGGAAGTCCATCATGAAGCGCTCCAGCGACTGGATGGTCGGCACCAGCACACGGATCAGGTAATCCGGATCGCCTGCCATCAGGTAGCACTCCATCACTTCCGGGCGGTCGGAGATCGCCTCTTCGAAATGCTGTAGCGCCTCTTCCACCTGCTTCTCCAAACTCACATGGATGAACACGTTGACGTGCAGGCCCAGCAGGTCGGCGTCCAGCAGCGTGACTTGCTCGCGGATCACCCCCAACTCCTCCATGGCCCGGACACGGTTGAAGCACGGGGTCGGCGACAGATTGACCGAGCGGGCGAGATCGGCGTTGGTGATGCGGGCGTTTTCCTGAAGGCTGTTCAAAATGCCGATATCGGTGCGATCCAATTTACGCATGAGACAAATAATCCTGTTTTTTATCGTTGTGCAGATTTTTTATCTGCAAATGATCTGAACAGCAAGCCAACAGAGAAAAATATTCTTCTGTGTCGAGCCTATGATTGTTGTAGGACAATTTCCCGTACCCGGGGAAATTCGTCAGCTAGCGCGCCCACTACAAGAAATTCACAAGATCGAGCGTAGAAAGCCATGAACCCAGCGTACGAACCGCTACGCCTGCACGTTCCCGAACCCTCGGGCCGTCCCGGCTGCAAGACCGACTTTTCCTACCTGCATCTGTCCGATGCCGGCACGGTGCGTAAACCTTCCATCGACGTCGAACCCGCCGACACCGCCGACCTGGCCCGCAGCCTGATCCGCGTGCTCGATGACCAAGGCAATGCCCACGGCCCATGGGCCGAAGACGTGCCACTCGACATCTTGCGCAAAGGCATGCGCGCCATGCTCAAGACGCGCATCTACGACAACCGCATGGTGGTCGCCCAACGCCAGAAAAAAATGTCGTTCTACATGCAGAGCCTCGGCGAGGAAGCCATTGGCAGCGGCCAGGCCCTGGCGCTGAACATCGATGACATGTGCTTCCCCACCTATCGCCAGCAAAGCATCCTGATGGCTCGCGAAGTGCCGTTGGTGGGCATGATCTGCCAACTGCTATCCAACGAGCGCGATCCGCTCAAGGGGCGGCAGTTACCGATCATGTACTCGGTCAAGGACGCCGGTTTCTTCACCATCTCCGGCAACCTCGCCACGCAATTCATCCAGGGCGTTGGCTGGGGCATGGCCTCGGCGATCAAGGGCGATACCAAGATCGCCTCGGCCTGGATCGGTGACGGTGCCACCGCCGAATCGGACTTCCACACGGCCCTCACCTTTGCCCACGTCTATCGGGCGCCGGTGATCCTCAACGTGGTCAACAACCAGTGGGCGATCTCCACCTTCCAGGCCATTGCCGGCGGTGAAGCCACGACCTTCGCCGGACGCGGCGTCGGTTGCGGCATCGCTTCGCTGCGGGTCGATGGCAACGATTTCATGGCCGTCTACGCCGCCTCGCGCTGGGCCGCCGAACGTGCCCGCCGCAACCTCGGCCCGGCGCTGATCGAATGGGTCACCTACCGCGCCGGCCCGCACTCCACCTCGGACGATCCTTCGAAATACCGTCCCGCCGACGACTGGAGCCACTTCCCGCTGGGCGATCCGATTGCCCGTCTCAAGCAGCACATGGTCAAGATCGGCCAATGGTCCGAAGAGGAACATGCCGCAGTTACCGCTGAACTCGAAGCCGAGGTGATGGCCGCGCAGAAGGAAGCCGAGCAGTACGGCACCCTCGCTGGCGGGCAGATTCCAAGCGCCGCGACCATGTTCGAAGACGTCTACAAAGAGATGCCGGAGCACTTGAAGCGCCAGCGTCAGCAGTTGGGGATCTGAGATGAACGATCACAACACTAATATTGCGCTGGATACCGCCATGACCACTACCACCATGACCATGATCCAGGCCCTGCGCTCGGCCATGGACGTGATGCTCGAACGCGACGACAACGTCGTGGTGTTCGGCCAGGACGTGGGTTACTTCGGCGGCGTGTTCCGCTGCACCGAAGGCCTGCAGAACAAGTACGGCACCTCGCGGGTGTTCGACGCACCGATTTCCGAAAGCGGCATCGTCGGCGTGGCGGTGGGCATGGGCGCCTACGGCCTGCGCCCCGTCGCCGAGATCCAGTTCGCCGACTACGTCTACCCGGCGTCGGACCAGATCATTTCCGAGGCGGCGCGCCTGCGCTATCGCTCGGCCGGCGAGTTCACCGCGCCGATGACCCTGCGCATGCCTTGCGGCGGCGGCATCTATGGCGGCCAGACCCACAGCCAGAGCATCGAGGCGATGTTCACCCAGGTCTGCGGCCTGCGCACCGTCATGCCTTCGAACCCCTACGACGCCAAGGGCCTGTTGATTGCCTCCATCGAAAACGATGACCCGGTGATCTTCCTCGAACCCAAGCGCCTGTATAACGGCCCGTTCGACGGCCACCACGACCGCCCGGTAACGCCGTGGTCGAAACACCCCTCGGCCCAAGTGCCAGACGGTTACTACACCGTGCCGCTGGACGTCGCCGCCATCACCCGTCCGGGCAAGGACGTGACGGTTCTCACCTACGGCACCACGGTCTATGTCTCCCAAGTGGCTGCCGAAGAGACCGGCATCGACGCCGAAGTCATCGACCTGCGCAGCCTCTGGCCGCTGGACCTGGAGACCATCGTCAAATCCGTGAAGAAGACCGGCCGTTGCGTGGTCGTCCACGAAGCCACCCGCACCTGCGGTTTCGGCGCCGAACTGGTGGCGTTGGTACAAGAACACTGCTTCCACCACCTGGAAGCGCCTATCGAGCGTGTCACCGGTTGGGACACCCCCTACCCGCACGCGCAGGAATGGGCGTATTTCCCAGGGCCGTCCCGTGTGGGCGCGGCGTTGAAACGGGTCATGGAGGTCTGAATGGGCACGCACGTTATCAAGATGCCGGACATCGGCGAAGGCATCGCGGAAGTTGAACTGTCGGTGTGGCACGTCAAGGTCGGCGACATGGTGGTCGAAGACCAGGTACTGGCCGATGTCATGACCGACAAGACCATGGTCGACATCCCCTCACCGGTGCATGGCCGGGTCATCGCTCTGGGTGGCGAGCCCGGTGAAGTCATGGCGGTGGGCAGCGAACTGATCCGCATTGAAGTCGAAGGTGCGGGTAACCTGAAAGAATCGGCCCAACAGGCGCCAACGCCAGCGCCGGCTGCGCAGGCACCGAAGCCGGCACCCATGGCGACACCTGAACCGGTACTGGAAAAAACCGCCGCGCCGCGCTGCGCCCCGCAAGCGCCTGTGGCCCGCGATCCCGACGAGCGTCCACTGGCGTCGCCGGCCGTGCGCAAACACGCGCTGGACCTGGGCATTCAATTGCGCCTGGTCCAGGGCAGCGGCCCGGCCGGGCGGGTCCTGCACGAAGACCTCGAAGCCTACCTGGCCCAGGGGCCGTCGTCCCAGGCCAAGGGCGGTTCGGGTTATGCCGAACGCCACGACGAGCAACAGATCCCGGTGATCGGCATGCGCCGCAAGATCGCCCAGCGCATGCAGGAAGCGACCCAACGCGCGGCTCATTTCAGCTACGTCGAGGAAATCGACGTCACGGCCCTGGAAGAGCTGCGGGTGCATCTGAATGAAAAACACGGCGCCAGTCGCGGCAAGCTGACCTTGCTGCCGTTCCTGGTTCGCGCGCTGGTCGTGGCCCTGCGCGATTTTCCGCAGATGAACGCCCGCTACAACGACGAAGCCCAGGTCATCCACCGCTCAGGCGCGGTGCACGTGGGTGTCGCGACCCAGAGCGACGTTGGCCTGATGGTGCCGGTGGTGCGCCACGCAGAAGCCCGCAGCCTGTGGGACAACGCGGCGGAAATTTCACGCCTGGCAACGGCGGCCCGCACGGGCAAGGCCAGTCGCGATGAGCTGTCCGGTTCGACCATCACCCTGACCAGCCTTGGGGCGCTGGGCGGCATCGTCAGCACGCCGGTGCTGAACCTGCCGGAAGTAGCCATTGTCGGGGTGAACAAAATCGTCGAGCGGCCGGTGGTGATCAAGGGGCAGATCGTGATCCGCAAGATGATGAACCTCTCCAGTTCCTTCGATCACCGGGTGGTCGACGGCATGGACGCGGCGCAATTCATCCAGGCCCTTCGTGGCCTGCTCGAACAACCCGCAACGCTGTTTGTGGAGTAAGGCATGCAACAGACTTTGAACACCACGCTGCTGATCATCGGCGGCGGCCCCGGCGGCTATGTGGCGGCGATCCGCGCCGGTCAACTGGGCATCCCGACCCTCCTGGTGGAAGGCCAGGCGTTGGGCGGGACCTGCCTGAACATTGGCTGCATTCCGTCCAAGGCCTTGATTCACGTGGCCGAGCAGTTCCACCAGACGCGGCACCACAGCCAGGGTTCGGCCCTGGGCATCACGGTGTCGGCGCCGAGCCTGGACATCGGCAAGAGTGTGGAATGGAAGGACGGCATCGTCGATCGCTTGACCACTGGTGTCGCGGCGCTGTTGAAAAAGCACAAGGTCCAGGTCATTCATGGCTGGGCCAAGGTGATCGATGGCAAGACGGTCGAGGTCGGTGACACCCGCATCCAGTGCGAACACCTGCTGCTGGCCACTGGTTCGAAAAGCGTCGACCTGCCGATGCTGCCAGTGGGCGGGCCAATCATTTCCTCCACCGAAGCCCTCGCCCCCACCTCGGTGCCCAAGCACCTGGTGGTGGTCGGCGGTGGCTACATCGGCCTGGAACTGGGCATCGCCTACCGCAAGCTCGGCGCCGAGGTCAGTGTGGTCGAGGCCCAGGAACGGATCCTGCCGGCCTACGACGGCGAACTGACCCAACCGGTGCACGAAGCACTCAAGCAATTGGGCATCAAGCTCTACCTCAAGCACAGCGTCGAAGGGTTCGATGCCCAGGCCAGCACTTTGCAAGTGCGTGACCCCGCGGGCGACACGCTGAACCTGGACACTGACCGGGTGCTGGTAGCGGTCGGGCGCAAGCCCAATAGCCAAGGTTGGAATCTCGAAGCGTTGGGCTTGGTGATGAACGGTGCGGCGGTGAAAATCGACCACCGCTGCCAGACCAGCATGCGCAACGTCTGGGCCATCGGCGACCTGAGCGGCGAACCGATGCTCGCCCACCGGGCCATGGCCCAGGGCGAAATGGTCGCCGAGCTGATCGCCGGCCAGCATCGCGAATTCAACCCGACCGCCATCGCCGCGGTGTGCTTCACCGACCCGGAGTTGGTGGTCGTCGGCAAGACGCCGGACGAGGCCCTGGCGGCCGGGCTCGATTGCATCGTGTCGAGCTTCCCGTTCGCCGCCAACGGCCGAGCCATGACCCTGGAATCGAAAAGCGGTTTCGTCCGCGTCGTGGCGCGCCGGGACAATCACCTGATCGTCGGCTGGCAAGCGGTCGGCGTCGGCGTGTCGGAGCTGTCCACCGCGTTTGGTCAGTCCCTGGAAATGGGCGCACGCCTGGAGGACATCGCCGGCACCATCCACGCCCATCCGACGCTGGGCGAGGCCGTGCAGGAAGCGGCGTTGCGGGCGTTGGGGCATGCGTTGCATCTGTAACCGATCAGTTGTAGGTGAATGACCTTGTGGCGAGGGGATTTATCCCCGCTGGGCTGCGAAGCAGCCCCAAAACCTGGCATCGCGGGGCGTCAGATACATCGAGGACTCAGAGCCAAGGGGGCTGCGTCGCGCCCCAACGGGGATAAATCCCCTCGCCACAGGTTTGCGGAGCACCAACCAGCGGTTTTTCATCCACAGGACCAGTGTTACAGGCTGCGAAACAGCCCCGGAATGAAGTATTGTTGTCCCCATCCAAAAAACGTCAGAAGCCTTGAACCGTTTCGACGGCTGTCAAGAAATAGAGGGTGTCATGGGTAACGAGAGCATCAATTGGGACAAACTGGGCTTTGACTACATCAAGACCGACAAGCGCTACCTGTCGCACTGGCGCGATGGTGCCTGGGACGCGGGCACCCTGACCGAAGACAACGTGCTGCACATCAGCGAGGGCTCCACCGCCCTGCACTATGGCCAGCAGTGCTTCGAAGGCCTGAAGGCCTATCGCTGCAAGGACGGTTCGATCAACCTGTTCCGCCCGGACCAGAACGCCGCCCGCATGCAACGCAGCTGCGCCCGCCTGCTGATGCCGCACGTCGAAACCGAGCAGTTCATCGAAGCCTGCAAGCAAGTGGTCCGCGCCAACGAGCGCTTCATCCCGCCCTACGGTACTGGCGGCGCGCTGTACTTGCGCCCGTTCGTGATCGGCGTGGGTGACAACATCGGCGTGCGCACCGCCCCCGAGTTCATCTTCTCGATTTTCTGCATCCCGGTCGGTGCCTACTTCAAGGGCGGCCTGACCCCGCACAACTTCCTGATCTCCAGCTTCGACCGCGCCGCCCCGCAAGGCACCGGTGCGGCCAAGGTCGGTGGCAACTACGCCGCCAGCCTGATGCCCGGCTCCCAGGCCAAGAAGGCCAGTTTCGCCGACTGCATCTACCTCGACCCGATGACCCATTCGAAAATCGAGGAAGTCGGCTCGGCGAACTTCTTCGGCATCACCCACGACAATAAATTCGTCACGCCCAACTCCCCTTCGGTCCTGCCGGGCATCACTCGCCTGTCGTTGATCGAACTGGCCAAATCGCGCCTGGGCCTGGAAGTGATCGAAGGCGACGTGTTCATCGACAAGCTGTCGGACTTCAAGGAAGCCGGCGCCTGCGGTACCGCCGCGGTGATCACCCCGATTGGCGGCATCAGCTACAAGGAAAAGCTGCACGTGTTCCACAGCGAAACCGAAGTCGGCCCGATCACCCAGAAGCTCTACAAAGAGCTGACCGGCGTGCAGACCGGTGACGTGGAAGCGCCAGCGGGTTGGATCGTCAAGGTTTGACCTAAGCAACCGCCTGCTCAGTGCCTGCATGAAAAAGCCCACCCCTGCCTCGGCAAGGGTGGGCTTTTTACTGGCGGCTTCGGCTACCCCCGACGCAATACCAGCCATCGTCCCCAGCGCTGGTGAAACCAGCCGTAACCGCTGACCAGCAAGATCCCGCCCAGCACCAGAAGCGCGCCAACAATAAAGTTCGGCTCCAACGGTTCGTCCAGCAGCCAGACACCAAAGCCAATGCCGAACAACGGCGTCATGAACGACAGCACGCCCAACTGCGAAGCCAGGTAATGGCGCAGCAGCGAGAACCAGATCAGAAAACTGGCGAAGGACACCAGCAACACCTGGAACGCCAGGCTGGCAATGAGTTGCGGCGTGGGGTTGATCGTCGTTTGCGCCAACGCCACCGACATCCCGATCAGCAGCACCCCGGCGCCGACCAATTGATACAGCAGCGTCTGGCTGGCGGGCAGGTCCGTCAATCGCGAACAACGGACCGTCACCGTGGTCGCGCCCCACAGCGCACCGGCCAACAGCCCCATGCCGTCACCGAGCAATGAACTGCCGTTCGGCGCCCCCGAGCCACCACTAAAGGCCACCACGATCCCGGCGAATGCAACGGCGATACCCAGCCATTGCGCCGGTTTGAGGCGTTCGCTCGGCAGTTTCCAGTGCAACCCGAGGGCGGCGAACATCGGTGCGGTGTACAGGAAAATCACCATGTGCGAAGCCGTCGTATGCCGCAGGCCTTCGCCCACCATCACGAACTCCAGGGCAAACAACAATCCCACCAGCATGCCCGGACGCCAACTGCCGTCGGCCAGGGACAGGCGTTCACCGCGCACCAGCACCAACAACCAGACCAGTACCGCAGCGATGGCCGAGCGCACGCCCAACTGCAGCATCGGCGCCATGTCGGCGGCGCCGGCCTTGATCGCGACTTGCTGGAAACCCCAAATGGCACAGAGGCCGGTCATCAGGGCGCAGACCTGGCCATCCAGGGCGCGGCGGGTGGTCATGGGAACGGTCCTTGGACAGAAAGAGATGAAAGGATTGTCTACCTGACATCTTTGCTGGATATAGTGATTACCCGACAAGCCATCCCGGTAATCCGCCATTGCGGTCGATATGCAGCCTCCAGCCCAACATCTGAAGATTCCTCCGTTCGAAGCGGTCCTGCCCTCGCCGATTTTCTTTCGCAGCGCCTGCATGCCGGCCCATGCCACTTACCCTCGGCACCGACATGCCTGGGGTGAATTCGTCTACTCCTACAGTGGCGTGATGGAAATCGAGATCGCCCAACACCATTACCTGGCGCCACCGCAGTACGGCATCTGGTTGCCACCGGACATGGAACACGTTGGTTTCAATCGGCATGAGGCCTGCCATTGTTCGTTGTACCTGGCCGCCGAACTGTGCGACGCGTTGCCGGCCGTACCCTGCGCGCTGACCTTGAGCCCGCTGATCCGTGCCCTGCTGGAAGAGCTGCGCAGCGATCCACCGAGCCAACCGCAGACGCCCGAGCAGCAGCGCTTGCTGCAGGTGTTGGTGGACAAGCTGGCGCAGGCGCCCCACGTCGGCAGCTACCTGCCCTCCTCGGATGATCCACTGCTGGGCCCCGTGCTGCGGGCCTTGGAAGCGAACCCCAGCGACCCGCGTTCCTTGCCGCAACTGGCCCGCGCCGCCAACACCACCGAACGCACGCTGATGCGCCGGGCCCAGCGGGACCTGGGTATGTCTCTGGTGGAATGGCGCCAGCGCCTGAAAGTCATCGAAGCCCTGGCCCTGCTCGAACGTGGCCAGAGCGTGGAAACCATCGGCCTGGACCTGGGCTACAGCAGCGCCTCGGCGTTCATCAGCATGTTCCGCAAAATGATGGGCACCACGCCGGATGAGTATCGACGCAGGCACATGGCTGGATGATGTGGGTGGTGCTGATCCCACAGGGGATCTGGGTGTTCATGGGGCTTGTGTTCAGCGCAGGCCCACTGTGGGGGCGAGCTTGCTCGCGATGACGGAGGCGGGCTTGACATCGATTTCGGCACTGACCCCAAACCGCCCCGCCATCTCCCGGCGACCACGGGCCGTCACCCCCAGCGCCCGGCTGTCCAGGTCCTGGATCACCCATTTGCGCTTGATCGCCACTTGCAACAACGCCGCGCCCAAGGCACCGCCCAGGTGGGGACGGCGCATGCTCCAGTCCAGGCAGGGACAGGCGAATCGGCGGCGTTGCGTGGCAAGGTGCAGGACATCGATGCCCAAGCCCTCGAGCACCGCCTCGCCGGAATCACTCAGCCGATAGCCATCGCCTTCCACCTCTATCAGCCATCCAGCCTCAATCATCCGGTCATGCAGGCGCACCGCCAGAGTGCCGGCCATGTGGTCGTAACAGGTGCGGGCAAATTGCAGGCGATCCGGTGTGCGCGGGGTGAAGGTCGGTGCGGCGCTCTGGCCGATCACCATCAGCGCCTCCAGTGCCTGGGCGACGCGCGGGTCGGCCAGGCTGTAATAACGATGACGGCCCTGGACATGCAAGCGCACCAAGGCCATTTGCTTGAGTTTCGCCAGATGGGCGCTGGCGGTCGAGGCGCTGACCTCGGCGATGCTCGCCAATTCGGTGCTGGTTCGGGCATGGCCGTCCATCAACGCGCACAGCATCCGGGTGCGCGCCGGTTCGGCAATGGCCGCCGCCACTTGGGACACGCCCAGGTCATGGTGCTCTGCGTTCATATTTCGCTCCCCGACGAATCAAGCCATGCATCGAGTGGAGATAGTAGCAACACTTTCTCCATCACGAACAAGGCCGCGCTTCATGGACCCGATCACCGCCGCGACACATTCCGACCCTTACCCTTTTTACGCCGCCCTGCGCGCTGCCGGCGGGCTGGCCTTCGATCCCGAACTGAACCAGTGGATCGCCAGCAGCGCCGAGGCCGTGTGCGCGGTGCTGCACCATCCTGATTGCCATGTGCGTCCGGCCCACGAGCCGGTGCCAAAGGCCATCGCCGAGGGGCCGGCCGGGCGGGTGTTCGGGCACCTGATGCGCATGAACGAAGGGGAACAGCAGCGTTGCCCGAGGGCAGCGATTGCGCCGCGGTTGCAGGACATCGCCCCCCGGCAGGTCGAGGCACTGGTCAGGGCCCGCGTTCTCCAAGGGGGCGCCGAAGGCCTGCACCAGGCCCAGTTCATCGGGCCGGTCAGCGTGGTCGCGGCGTTGCTGGGTTTCAGCCCGACGGACTGTCAGCGGGTCAGCGAGTTGACCGCAGACTTCGTCGCCGGCCTGTCGCCTTTGAGCCAGGCACAGCAACTGGACGCGGCGCACCAGGCCAGCGAGCAACTGGCCAGTTTATTCCAGGCGCGGATAGAGACGCAGGACAACTCTGTGTTGCAGGGCATTGACCAAGGCTTCGAAGGCGCTGATCAGGACAGTAAAATCGCCAACCTGATCGGGCTGTTCTCGCAAACCTATGAAGCCACCGCAGGCCTGATTGGCAACGCGTTGCTGGCGCTGATCGGCGATCCAGCGTTGCGCCGGATGCTGCGGGAGGCCCCCACACAGGTCGACTCATTGCTGGCCGAAGTCCAACGTTTCGACCCGCCGGTGCAAAACACTCGCCGCTTCATCGCCGCGCCCTGCGAAATCCTCGGCACTGCGCTGAACCCTGGGGAGGTGGTCCTGGTGCTGCTGGCCTCAGCCAACCGCGACCCGCAACTCAACCCTCGACCAGACACCCTGCTGCTCGAGCGCCCGAACCGCCGCAGTTTCAGCTTCGGCAGCGGGCGCCATGAATGCCCAGGCCAAACCCTGGCGATGGACATCGCCCGCGCCACACTGGCGGCGATTATCGAGCAGCAACCGCCACTGGATCAGCTGACCTGGCGCTATCGCCCCTCCGTCAACGGCCGCATCCCGCTGTTCAGCGAGCGACCACGTACCGACAGGCCATGACCCGTTCAGCCCATCAATCGTCCCGGGTCAGGACTTCCAGCAACTCGATTTCAAAGATCAGGTTGGCGTTGGGCTTGATATGGGCCCCCATGGACCGCTCACCGTAGGCCAGGTGCGCCGGCACCCACAACTTGCGCTTGCCACCGACTTGCATGCCCATCAGGCCCAGATCCCAGCCCTTGATGACGCGACCGGTGCCGATCACGCATTGGAAGGGCTTGCCGCGACTGTAGGACGAATCGAATTCGGTGCCATCTTCGAGGGTGCCGCGGTATTGGGTGGTGATCAGCGCACCTTTGACTACGCTTTTGCCATCGCCCTGTTCCAGGTCGATGATTTGCAGTTCTTCATTCATGGGATCTGTCCGTGTCATTCAAGCGCCGGGTTTTCGCAGAATTCCAGGCATCTGGCAATCCCTTGTGGCGAGGGGATTTATCCCATAGGCGCTAACCAAACCCCTCGCCCCGTAGCCCGTCTCGCTGGTATCCCCGCGTGTTTCGCGGGGACTCACGTAAAGCATTGCTAAAGTAATCCCATTGCTCAAGGCAATCGAATAGCGACAAACATGGACCGATTGCGCCACAAAGCAGCCAAAGGACAAACGCCATCTCACGCCAGCGAGAGCGCCGCAGATCCACCTGCTCCCGTTCGTTTTTTTGTGAGCTCTTCCTTTGGCTCAGGGGAAAAATGCTCGCCTTCTGCGATCAACCGCTCGATCAGGCAAGCCACCAATAATTTCCCTTGCAG
>NZ_FPIX01000006.1:161745-214772 GCF_900119205.1 Pseudomonas sp. NFACC16-2
GGCCAGTTCCGCGCCAACAGCCCGCGCAACGACGCGAGCATGGAAGACATGTCGATGAACGGGCGCGGCGCGTTCACCTCCGACCGTTTCAACTTCGGCGGCGGTGAATACGCCTTCAACGAAAAACGCACCCAGGTCGGCGTGTGGTACGCGGAACTGTCCGACATCTACCAGCAACAATATTTCAACCTGACCCACAGCCAGCCCATCGGCGACTGGACCCTGGGTGCCAACCTCGGCTACTTCACCGGCAAGGAAAACGGCAGCGCGTTGGCCGGCGACCTGGACAACAAAACCGCGTTCGCCATGCTCTCGGCCAAGTACGGTGGCAACACCTTTTATGTCGGCCTGCAGAAAGTCGGCGGCGATGATGCCTGGATGCGCGTCAACGGCACCAGCGGCGGCACCCTGGCCAACGACAGCTACAACTCCAGCTACGACAACGCCAAGGAAAAATCCTGGCAAGTGCGCCACGACTTCAACTTCGCCGCCGTCGGCGTGCCGGGCCTGACGTTGATGAACCGCTACATCAGCGGCGACAACGTGCACACCGCCACCGTTGACGACGGCAAGGAATGGGGCCGCGAAAGTGAGCTGGCTTATACCGTACAGAGCGGTGCGCTGAAGAGCCTGAATGTGAAGTGGCGTAACTCGACGATGCGTCGGGATTACAGCACCAATGAGTTCGATGAAAACCGGTTGATCATCAGCTATCCGCTCAGCCTGCTGTAAAAACCAAACATGGATGGAGGCTGTACCACCGTCATCGCGAGCAGGCTCGCTCCCACAGGGAATCGGTGCCGCGCACAAAATCAGTGCTCACTGAAGATCCCGTGTGGGAGCTTGCTCGCGATGACTTTGGCACATCCAACATCATCGCCAACTGACCCACCGCTATCGCGAGCAAGCTCGCTCCCACAGGAAATGAGGTAATCCCTTAAGCGCGCGATTCGACGCCCAGTTCGTCCCACACCGACTCGGCCAGATGAAAAGTGGCGTTGGCCGCCGGGATGCCGCAGTAGATAGCGCTCTGCATGATCACTTCCTTGATCTCGCTGCGGCTCACGCCGTTGTTGGCAGCGGCGCGCAGGTGCAGTTTGAGTTCTTCGTTGCGGTTCATGCCGATCAGCATGGCGATGGTAATCAGGCTACGGGTATGGCGCGGCAGGCCCGGACGGGTCCAGATGTCGCCCCAGGCGTGGCGGGTGATCATCTCCTGGAACTCGCTGTTGAACTCGGTCAGGGCATTGAGGCTGCGATCGACGTGGGCGTCGCCCAGCACCGCGCGGCGTACTTGCATGCCTTCGTCGTAACGTTGTTTCTCGTCCACAAAAAACTCCTCAGGCGCGGCTGGAATCAAGCAGGAAATCCAGTACCCGGGTGCTGAACGCAGCGCCGGCCTGGACGTTGGACAGGTGCGCGGCATGGAACTCGGCGTACTCGGCCCCACTGACCCGCTCCTGGATAAAGTGCCCACCCGACGGCGGTGTCACGGCATCTTCGGTGCCGGCGATCACCAGCAGCGGCACGCGAATCGACGACAACTGCTCGCGAAAATCGGCATCACGCACCGCCGCACAGTTGGCCGCATAACCCTGGGGCGAAGTGGCGGCGAGCATGTCGGTGATTTTTTTTGCCGTCGCAGGCTGCGCTTCAGCAAAGTCGGGGGTAAACCAACGGGCAATCGAGGCATCGCGCAACGCTACCATCGCTGCCTTGCCGTCGCGCAGCACGGTTTCGATGCGCGGGTTCCACACCGACGGATCGCCGATCTTGGCCGCGGTGTTGCACACCACCAGTTTGTACAGGCGCTCGCCGGCGTTGATTCCCAGCCATTGGCCGATCAACCCGCCCATGGACAAGCCGCAGAAATGCACCTTGTCGAGGTTCAACTGATCAAGCATCGCCAGCACATCGCGACCCAGTTGTTCGATGCTGTACGGCCCTTCCGTGACCAGCGACTGGCCATGGCCGCGGGTGTCGAAGCGCAGCACGCGAAAGTGTTCGCTGAAGGCCGCGACCTGCTCGTCCCACATGTGCAGATCAGTGCCCAGGGAATTGGAGAGCACCAGCACAGGGGCGTCTTGCGGCCCATCAAAACGATAGTTCAGATCGCCCTCGGCGAGTTTGACGAATCCCACAACAATCTCCTTTCAGGCGTTCAAGGCAAGGTGTTCGGCCACGGCCCGGGCGACCCAGGTCTGGGCTTGTCCGAGGTAGTGCGCCGGGTCGAGCAGATGATCAAGCTCGGTCGCGGATAGCTGCGCAGTGACCTGAGGTTCATCCCCCAGCACATCACGCAAATGCCGTTGTTCAGCCACGGCGCGCTTGCAGCATTGCTCCAGCAGATGGTGCGCCGCGTCGCGTCCCACACGCTGGGCCAGGACGATGCTCACCGCTTCGGCCAGCACCAGCCCCTGGGTCAGTTCGAGGTTGCGGGCCATGCGCGCCGCGTCCACTTCCAACCCTTCGGCCAGCAGCCGCGCCTGCTGCAAGGCCCCGGACACCAAGCAACAGATCTCCGGCAAGGTTTCCCATTCGGCGTGCCACAGGCCCAGGCTGCGCTCGTGTTCCTGGGGCATGGCGCTGAACAGCGTCGACAACAAGCCAGGCACGCGCGTCGCCGCGCCGATCAGCACTGCCGCACCCACCGGGTTGCGCTTGTGCGGCATGGTGGACGAACCGCCCTTGCCCGGCGCCGAGGGCTCGAACGCTTCGCCGGCCTCGGTCTGCATCAACAGGCTGATATCACGGCCGAGTTTGCCCAGACTGCCGGCGATCAGGCCCAGCACTGAACCAAACTCCACCAGGCGATCGCGCTGGGTGTGCCACGGCTGCTCGGGCAGGTTCAGTTGCAATTCGGCGGCCAAGGCTTCGGCGATGGGCAAGGCGTGTTCACCCAAGGCCGCGAGGGTGCCGCAAGCACCGCCAAACTGCAGCACCAGCAAGCGCGGCTTGAGTTCTTTCAAACGTTGGCGACTGCGGGTGATCGCTCCCAGCCAACCAGCGATCTTCATACCCAGGGTCACCGGCGTGGCGTGCTGCAGCCAGGTGCGTCCGGCCAGCGGCGTGGCGGCGTAGTGTTCGGCTTGTCGGGCCAGGGTGGCGGCCAACTGCGCCAGCTCGCCTTCGATCAGCCCCAAGGCCAGGCGCAGTTGCAGCACCAGCCCGCTGTCCATCACGTCCTGGCTGGTGGCGCCCAGGTGCACGTAGCGCTCAGCTTCGGCATCCTCGGCGGCGATGCGCTTGCCCAACGCCTTGACCAGCGGGATAGCCGAATTGCCAGCGCTGGCGATCGCTTCGCTCAGTGCCGAAAAATCGTACAGCTGCGCACGACAAGCCTGCTCGATCGGCGCCACGGCACTTTGCGGAATCACCCCGACCCGCGCCTCGGCCCGGGCCAAGGCGGCTTCGACGTCAAGCATGGCCTGGACCCGGCCCGCATCGCAGAACACCTCGCGCATGTCGCGGGCGGTGAAGTAGGCATCGAATAGTTGATTGCCCGGTCGTTCGCTCATAAACAGTCCTTGGGAAGTGGATGCCTTGTGATCAGGATTGCTGTGGCCCCAGTGACTCAAACAAACCTTGAATGATCAGGTGGGTTCAAAGGTCATGGTGCAAATACGCCGGCTGCTTGGGCAGGCGCAGGCTGAACAGGAACGCCACCACCATCATCACCGTGACATACCAGTAAAAAACGTTCTCCATGCCCTGGGCCTTCAGGCTCAAGGCAACGTACTCCGCCGAGCCGCCAAAAATCGCATTCGCCACCGCATACGCCAACCCTACCCCCAGCGCCCGCACTTCGGGTGGAAACATTTCCGCTTTCACCAGGCCGCTGATGGAGGTGTAGAAACTGACGATCGCCAGCGCCAACGTGATCAGGATAAACGCCAGGAACGGGCTGCTGATGCTTTTGAGGGTGAGTAGGATCGGCACGGTGCACAACGCCCCCAGGCCACCGAACCAGAGCATGGAATTGCGTCGGCCGATCTTGTCCGCCAGCATGCCGAACAACGGCTGCATGCACATATACAGGAACAGCGCGCCGGTCATGATGTAGCTGGCGGTCTTGGCGTGCAGGCCGGCGGTGTTCACCAGGTATTTCTGCATGTAGGTGGTGAAGGTATAGAAAATCAATGAACCGCCGGCGGTGTAGCCCAGCACGGTGATGAACGCCGCCTTGTGGTCGCGAAACAGCGCCGCGATGCTGCCAGCGTCCTTGTTTTCGCGCATTTCCTTGCTGCTGGTTTCCTTCAGGGAGCGTCGCAGGAACAGGGAAATCAACGCAGCCACGGCGCCGACCACGAACGGGATCCGCCAGCCGTAGGCACGCAGTTCATCTTCGTTGAGAAACTGTTGCAGGATCACCACCAGCGACACCGCCAGCAGTTGCCCACCGATCAGCGTCACGTACTGGAACGAGGCAAAAAATCCGCGCTGGCCCTTGAGGGCGACTTCGCTCATGTAGGTGGCGGTGGTGCCGTACTCGCCGCCCACCGACAAGCCTTGCAGCAGGCGCGCGAACAATAGCAGCACCGGCGCCCAGACGCCGATGTCCTTGTAGGTGGGCAGGCAGGCGATGAGCAACGAGCCGAAACACATCATCAGCACCGAGATCATCATCGAATTCTTGCGCCCGTGCCGGTCCGCCACCCGACCGAAAATCCAGCCGCCGATGGGCCGCATCAGGAACCCGGCGGCGAATACACCGGCCGTGTTGACCAGTTGCACCGTGGGGTTGTCGGACGGGAAGAACGCCGGGGCGAAATAAATTGCGCAGAACGCATAGACATAGAAGTCAAACCATTCGACCAGGTTGCCGGATGAAGCACCGACGATGGCGAAGATGCGCTTGCTGCGTTCTTCACCGGTGTAGTGGCTGATGATGGGGGTGGCCATGGATTATTCACTCGTTGGGGAATGGACAAAGTCTAGACACACTTCGTAACAGACCCGTTCCACAAACAGACGTTGAAGCGACAGCGCCTGTATTGACGCCATCGCGAGCAAGCTCGCTCCCACAAGGACGATGATCGTTCCCACGCTCTGCGTGGGAATGCCTCAACGGACGCTCTGCGTTCGGCTCTGGATGTGACGCAGAGCGTCACGGGCAGCATTCCCACGCGGAGCGTGGGAACGATCATCGCCTGTCAACATTCAGTAATCGAAGAACACCGTCTCGGCATCCGTGCCCTGAAGGATCACGTTCCACTGGTACACGCCCGACGCATCAGGCTTGGCCACGATTGTGCCGCGACGTTCTTCGGGCACGCAGGCCAGCAGCGGGTCGGTTTCATTGGCCTGTTCGCCATCGAAGTAGATGCGCGTCAGCAAATGCTTGACCAGCCCGCGCGCGAATACCAACACCACCAGGTGCGGTGCCTGGGTCGTGCCACTCAATCCCGGCACAGTGCCCGGCTTGATGGTGGTGAAGCGAAAACGCCCTTCGGCGTCCACCGGCACCCGGCCGAAACCTTCGAAATGCGGGTCCAGGGGTTTGTCCTGGTCGTCTTCCGGGTGGGCGTATTTGCCGGCGGCGTTGGCCTGCCAGACTTCCAGCATCGCGTCGTTGACGAACTGGCCGTTGCCGTCGACCACCTGCCCGGTGATCGCCACGCGTTGGCCGAGGGTTTCGGCGACGGTCAGGTCTTCGCGGTTCAGCCAGGTCAGGCCGATGTGGTAGTACGGGCCAACGGTGTGGGACGTGGTGGCGGTGAGCGTCATCTTATTTCTCCATCGGCGTGGCATCGCGGCCGCGCAAGACGATGTCCCAGCGGTAACCGAGGGCGTAGTGAGGGACAGTTTTTTCCAGGTCGAAACGGGCGATCAGGCGTTCCTTGGCACTCGTGTCCGGCACGCAGTTGTAGATCGGGTCGTATTCCAGCAACGGATCGCCAGGGAAGTACATCTGCGTCACCAGGCGCGTCAGAATGCTCGGCCCGAACAGTGAGAAATGGATATGCGCCGGACGCCAGGCGTTGTGGTGGTTGCCCCACGGATAGGCGCCGGGCTTGATGGTCTGGAACTGATACCAGCCATCGGCGTCGGTGACGGTGCGACCGGTGCCGGTGAAATTCGGGTCCAGCGGCGCGTCATGGTTGTCACGATCATGGTTGTAGCGACCGGCGGCGTTGGCCTGCCAGATTTCCACCAGGATGCCCGGTACCGGCTGGCCGTGCTCATCCAGCACGCGCCCGTGAATGATGATCCGTTCACCCAGTGGCTCGCCGGCATGCTGGGCGGTCAGGTCGTGGTCCTTTTCCTGCAAGCGGTCGGCGCCGACAGTCGGGCCGGTGATTTCCGACAACGAATGCGGCAGGAACACCAACGGCTTGGACGGCGAGCGCAGGTTGGTGGACTGGTACGGCGGGTGCAGATACTCCGGCTGGGTGCCCGCTTGAGGGCGACGATAACCAGGCTTGTCAGTCATGAAGCATTCCTCGATTTCTTATTAGTGGAGCGACGCGTCAGACGCGTTCGATGGCCAATGCCAGACCCTGGCCGACGCCGACACACATGGTCGCCAGGCCTTTCTTGCCGCCGGTCTTTTCCAGCTGATGCAGCGCCGTCATCACCAAACGCGCCCCACTCATGCCCAACGGATGGCCGAGGGCAATGGCGCCGCCGTTCGGGTTGACCTGCGGCGCATCGTCCGCCAGCCCCAGATCACGCAGCACCGCCAGCCCCTGGCTGGCAAACGCTTCATTGAGTTCGATCACGTCGAAATCGGCGACCGACAGGCCCAGGCGCTCAGTGAGTTTGCGCACCGCAGGTACCGGGCCGATGCCCATCACCCGTGGCGCGACGCCAGCACTGGCCATGCCCAGCACTTTGCCGCGAGGCGTCAGGCCATGCTTTTCCACCGCTTCGGCCGAGGCCAGGATCAATGCGGCCGCACCGTCGTTGACCCCCGACGCGTTGCCGGCGGTGACGGTCTTGTCCGGGCCGTTGACCGGCTTGAGTTTGCCCAAGGTCTCCAGCGTGGTGTCGGCGCGTGGGTGCTCGTCCTGCTCAACCACGGTTTCGCCTTTCTTATGGGCGATGCGCACCGGAACGATTTCTTCGGCGAAAAAACCCGCCGCCTGGGCCGCCGCCGTGCGCTGTTGGCTGCGCAAGGCGAAAGCGTCCTGGTCGGCGCGGGACACGGCGTAGTCATCAGCCACGTTATCAGCGGTCTGCGGCATCGCATCCACCCCGTACTGGGCCTTCATCAATGGGTTGATGAAACGCCAGCCGATGGTGGTGTCTTCCAGCTTCATGCTGCGGGAAAACGCCGCGTCGGCCTTGCCCATCACGAACGGCGCACGGGACATCGACTCCACCCCACCGGCGATGGCCAGTTCCATCTCACCGCTGGCGATGGCTCGGAACGCCGTGCCGATGGCGTCCATGCCCGAGGCGCATAGACGGTTGAGGGTCACACCGGGAATGCTGTCCGGCAGGCCCGCCAACAGCAGCGCCATGCGCGCCACGTTGCGGTTGTCTTCGCCGGCCTGGTTGGCGCAGCCGAGAAACACTTCGTCCACCGCGCTCCAGTCCACCGATGGGTTGCGTTCCATCAGCGCCTTGATCGGCACAGCCGCCAGGTCATCGGCGCGCACGGCGGACAAACTGCCGCCGAACCGGCCGATAGGGGTTCGAATCGCATCACAGATATACACGTCGCGCATCAGGCTTCTCCCGGTGCCTGGCCGTGGGCCGCCGCAGTGCGAGCTTCGAGATCACGCAGTGCGCGCAGCTCCACTTCGGTCGGCTCGGCGGTGGTTTGCACCTGGTCGGCGAAACGGATCGCCCACCCGGTGGCCGCAATGACCTGCTCGCGGGTCACACCGGGGTGCAGCGCGGTGACCACGAATTCATGGCTGCCGGCTTCCGGCTCCATGATGCACAGGTCGGTGATGATGCCCACTGGACCGGCGCCCGGCAGGCCCAGGCGCTTGCGGGAATCACCGCCTTCGCCGTGACCGACCGAGGTGATGAAATCCAGCTTGTCGACAAACGAACGCGCCGACTGCTTGAGGATGATCAGCACGCTCTTGGCCGAACCGGCGATCTCCGGCGCGCCACCGGCACCGGGCAGACGGACCTTGGGCTGATGGTAATCGCCCACCACCGTGGTGTTGATGTTACCGAACCGGTCGACTTGGGCTGCCCCCAGGAACCCGACATCGATACGCCCGCCCTGCAGCCAGTAGCGGAAAATCTCACCGGTCGGCACGACGGTATCGGCGGTTTCCGCCAGCTCACCGTCGCCGATGGACAGCGGCAGCACGCTGGGTTTGGCACCGATCGGGCCTGATTCGTAGATCAGCACGACGTCCGGCGACGAGGTCAACCGCGCCAGGTTGGCCGCTTTCGACGGCAGGCCGATGCCAACGAAGCATACGGCATTGTTCTTCAAGCGACGCGCCGCGGCGACGGTCATCATTTCGTTGGTGGAGTAGGTCATGGTTTCACCTGCGAAGCGGCTGCCAGTCTGGCCTGGAATTCACTAAAGTCTTTAGTGCCATGGATGTATTCGTTGATCCATGCGGTAAAGGTCTCACGGTCCCGGGCGATCGGATCCCACGCCTGGTAGAAACGGTTGTCACGCTCGGTATAACCGTGGGCGTAGGACGGATGCGCACCGCCCGGTACGTGGCACACCGCGCTCAACGCCCAGGTCGGCAGCACGCAGGCGTTCATCGGTGCATTCAGGTCGTCGACAATTTCTTCCACGGTGACGATGCAACGCTTGGCGGCCAGGGCGGCTTCTTTCTGCACACCGAGAATGCCCCACAGCAGCACGTTGCCCTTGCGGTCGGCTTTCTGGGCGTGGATCACCGTGATGTCCGGGCGCACCGAAGGTACAGCGGCCAGTACTTCACCGGTGAAGGGACAGGTCACGCTCTTGATCAGCGGGTTGACCTTCGGCAGGTCGGAACCGGCGTAGGCCCGCAGCACCGCGAACGGCAGGCCGGAGGCGCCGGCAACGTAGGCGTTGGCCAGGTCGGCGTGGCTGTGTTCCTCGATCTCCAGCGGGTGCGGCCATTGTTTCTCCACGGCATCGCGCAAGCGGTGCAACGACCCTACGCCAGGGTTGCCGCCCCAGGAGAAAATCAACTTGCGAGCACAACCGGCGCCGATCAACTGGTCATAGATCAGGTCAGGTGTCATGCGCACCAAGGTCAGATCTTTCTTTCCCTGACGAATGATTTCATGACCCGCCGCCGTAGGAATCAGGTGAGTGAAGCCTTCGAGCGCGACGGTATCGCCGTCGTTGACGAATTGCTTCACCGCGTCGTGCAGCGAAAGGATTTCAGCCATGGGGCAGGCTCCCGTTTTCCAGTAGACCGACATGAAGAAAAAGGCGCGAGGTTAAGCGCCGAAGTGACTGAAGATTAAGCCTGTGGGAAAAGCCAAACAATCCGATAATCGACTGAGTGTTCGTTTATCGAACGGATTGTTGTTTAGCTATCGATTTATCCACACCGCGAAAACGAGAACCGTGGCGAGGGAGCTTGCTCCCGCTGGGCCGGGCTGGCGTTCCAGCGCGAAGCGGCCCTGTTTTTGGGGCTGCTACGCAGCCCAGCGGGAGCAAGCTCCCTCGCCACAGGGGTGTAGGTTCGGGGTTTCAGGTGGCATCCGCATGGCTGACCATGCCTTTGATCACCACCGCCGTGGTCGCCAGGGCCGCCGGGATCACCAGCGCGGTCAGGACCTGTTCGAAGTTCCAGCCCAGGCCCAACAGGGTCGCGCCCATCCAGGCGCCGAGAATCGCGCCGAAACGACCGATGCCCAACATCCAGGACACACCGGTGGCACGGCCCTGGGTCGGGTAGAAACGCGCCGCCAGCGAAGGCATCGCCGATTGCGCGCCGTTGACACACATGCCCGCCACCAGCACCAGGGTGGCGAGCAAGGTGATGTTGCCCAGGCTCTGCCCCACCGCGTAGGCAAACACCCCCGCCATCAGGTAGAAAAGGCCGATGACCTTGTGCGGATTGAACCGGTCCATCGCCCAACCCACCCCGACAGCGCTCAACACGCCGCCGAATTGGAACAGCGCACCGATAAACGCTGCCTGCTCCATGCTCGCGCCGCTGTCGCGCATCAGGGTCGGCAGCCAACTGGTCAACAGGTAGACGATCACCAGGCCCATGAAATAGGTCAACCACAGAAGCAAGGTGCCAGCGCTGTAGGTACCGGAGAAAATCACCGCCAGCACATTGCGGGCTTTCACGGTTTTCTGTTCCGGCACACTGAAGCTCGCCGCTTGGGCCACCGTGTTCGGTTCGATCGGTGCCAGGGTCTTGCGCACCTTGTCGGTGCCGCGATTGCGCACCACCAAGTAACGCGCCGACTCCGGCAGCCAGAACAGCAACACGACCGCCAGGATCAACGGCAGGATCCCACCAATCAGCAGCAGGCTATGCCAACCGAACGCCGGTATCAGCTTGGCGGAGATGAACCCACCGCCGGCCATGCCCAAGTTGAAGCCACAGAACATGCTGGTCACCAACAGGGATTTCTTGCGTTCAGGGGTGTATTCCGAGAGCAACGTGGTGGCGTTCGGCATCCCCGCGCCCAATCCCAGGCCGGTCAGGAAACGCAATACCAACAATTGATCGACATTGGTGCTGTAGGCCGAGGCCAGGCTGAACGCGCCGAACAGCAGGACCGCGCCCACCAGTACGACTTTTCGCCCGAAGCGGTCAGCCAGCGGCCCTGAACCCAGCGCGCCAAACACCATGCCGATCAGCGCGGCGCTCATCACCGGGCCGAGGCTGGCGCGATCGATGCCCCAATCCTGGGACAGCGCCGGGGCGATGAAGCCCATGGCCGCTGTATCAAGGCCGTCGAGGAAAACAATCAGGAAACAGAGAATCACCACCCGCCACTGATAGCGCGAAATAGGTTGGGCATTGATGAAGGACTGCACATCGAGGCAGTTGCCTACGGAGGTCTGGGGCTGGTTCATTTTATTTTTATTCCACGTGATAAACGCAGGCGAACGATCAGGGACCGGCGAAACACGCCGGATGACGCTGCGCGACATTAATGAGGGCAGGCAAATACCGTCAATTCATCGCCGCCGACTCTGTGCGTTTATCGAACAGCTTAAGTGAACAGCTGCGCGCTCAAGTCGCGGCTAGCCCCCAGCAGGCCTGGCAGGAAGCGCTGTTCCAGCTCATTGCGGCTGACCCGCCCGGCATGGGTGCTGACGTTGAGCGCGGCCACCACTTGACCGGAAGCGTCGTACACTGGCACGGCAATCGAACGCAGGCCCTGTTCCAGTTCCTGGTCGACGATGCACCAGCCTTGCTGCCGCACCTGTTCCAGGCATTCAAGCAATGCCTCGGGGGTGTGCAAGGTGCGGCTGGTCTTGGCTTGCAGGTCGGCATGGTCCAGGTAGTCGCTCAGCGAAGCATCATCCAGGGCCGCCAGGAGAATCCTGCCCATCGAAGTGCAATAGGCTGGGAGACGCCCGCCGACCGACAGATCGACCGAAATCAGGCGCTGGGTGGTGGCTGATCGGGCGATATAGAGGATGTCGTCGCCTTCGAGCGTCGCCATGTTGCAGGCTTCGTGCAATTGCTCGCTCATGCGGTCCAGGTACGGCTGGGCAGAAACGGCCAGCGGCGTCGAGGACAGATAGGCGTGCCCCAGGGTCAGCACTTTGGGCAGCAGCGAATAGGTCCGTCCATCTGTGGTGGCGTAGCCAAGCTTGATCAAGGTATGCAGGCAACGTCTGACGGCGGCGCGAGGGATTTCCGTACGATGGCTGATCTGGGCAATGGTCAGGTGCCGCTTGCGCTCCTGGAAAGCCTGGACCACGGCCAACCCGCGGGCCAGGGACGTCATGAAATCAGGATCGCCGGTCAGGGCCTGGATCCGCTTGGCCGGCGAGGCGACGATCGGTGGCGCGACTGAAGTGAAAGCATTGCGCAATTGGTCGTTCATGTCTGGTCCTTCCCCGGGAATGACGGCTATTACAAGCGGCTGTCCGACGGACAGACAAGGGCCAGACCGCCAACAGTGTTCGATTATCGAACCAGCAACCGATAATCGCAATCCTGCCCGGTATCATGAGTTCGACAGCCGTCGAACGCCCGATAACAAGTTGAGCGAGAGTGACAAGCGATTTGACGTGAAGGCGCGGGCGATATTGAACTTGTCGCCTTGAACGGCATCAGGATATCGGCACTAGCAAGCATCTTCTGAAACCTGATTGACACAAGTTTGCACATACAAACATCGATTCACACAACAACAGGCCCCTTTAAATATTTCCCGATAGTGTTATTCAGCTGGACCGCTATAATGCAACTCAGCGACGGTACGGCCAATCGACCGCTCCCGTACGCAGGCACCTTGGTAATACCCTGGCGCCCGAAGCACCTTTAGGTCGCTTCCCCTGTATTGGCAACAACACGAAGCCCTGATGCTACGTCAGCTGTCAGCTCTGGTGCCGTGGCCGTCTGCATGTCTGCATGCAGTGCGTATCACCAGATTCAATTTCAATTAATTAGGTACAACTGTGACGAAAGACGAACTGCGCGCGGAACTTGAGCGCCAGGAACAACGTTACAAGGAAGTTTACGGCGGGGAAATCACCACCTACGCCGCACAACCTGAACCGGAACGCAAACCCTGGCGTAAGCGCGCCACCGTTCAGGACCAGGCCTTCACCCAGGAACTCCAGAAAATGGAAAAAGAACTCAAAGCCGAAGAGCAGTGACGCGCTGGGCCTGATGTTCTTGTGAAGAGGTCTCCGGCCGCCATCCAGGCCGGAAACCGCAGCGCACGCCCGCCATGAGCGGGCCGCCATCCGCTCCCGCCCGACGGCCGGGAAAGGCTCATGGCCGACCTTCTTTTCAGATATTTCATACAACCGCTCGAAGTGCTCTACAGGGGGCGGCGGTCAGGTTCCAGGACGCTTTGCGCCCCTGAATCAAAGGGTTACGCGCCCCACGGAAAACCTCGCGCCAGAGGCATTCCTACAAATTATTTCGTTGAAGAATGTTGCCGATGAGCAGGCAATGCATCGATTGCCATGGTTTTCTGGCATAATCGCGCCCCCTTATGACCGGGTCAGAAAACCTTCATGATCGATTTATTCAGCGGACTGGATGCTTGGGTGCTTGTGAGCCTCTTGCTCGCCCTGGCTTTTGTCCTCGCCTTCGAGTTCATCAACGGCTTTCATGACACCGCTAACGCGGTTGCCACTGTTATCTACACCAAAGCCATGCCGCCTCATCTGGCGGTGTTCTTTTCCGGTGTGTTCAATTTCCTCGGCGTGCTGCTGGGTGGTGTGGGGGTGGCGTACGCCATCGTTCACTTGCTGCCCGTAGAGCTGCTGATCAATGTGAATACCGGACACGGGCTCGCCATGGTGTTTTCGCTGCTCGCAGCGGCCATTACCTGGAACCTGGGCACCTGGTACTTCGGTATCCCGGCGTCCAGTTCCCACACGTTGATCGGTTCGATCCTCGGCGTGGGCCTGGCCAATGCGCTGATCAACGATATCCCGTTGGCCGACGGGGTGAACTGGCAGAAGGCGATCGATATCGGCGCCTCCCTGGTGTTCTCGCCCATGGCCGGTTTCCTGATCGCCGCCCTGGTGTTGATTGGTCTGAAATGGTGGCGTCCGCTGTCGAAGATGCACAAGACACCGGAACAGCGCCGCAAGATCGATGACAAGAAGCACCCGCCGTTCTGGAATCGCCTGGTACTGGTGATCTCGGCCATGGCCGTCAGCTTCGTCCACGGCTCCAACGATGGCCAGAAAGGTATCGGCCTGATCATGCTGGTGCTGATCGGGATCGTGCCTTCGCAGTTCGTGCTCGACCTGAGCAGCACCACGTATCAGATCGAGCGGACCCGCGACGCGACCCTGCACCTGAGCCAGTTCTACCAGCGCAACAGCGCATCCCTGGGTGAATTCCTGGCGCTGGGCAAGAGCGTGGAAGGCGATCTGCCGGAAAAATTCCGTTGCAACCCGCAGCAGACCGAACCCACCATCGATGCCCTGCTCAACACCCTCAAGGGCGTGGCTGACTACCATTCGCTGCCGTCGGAAAGCCGTATCGAAGTGCGTCGTTACTTGCTCTGCCTGGACGACACGGCGAAGAAGGTTGGCAAACTGCCAGACCTGGCAGCCCGTGAGAAGGACGACCTGAACAAACTGCGCAAGGACCTGACCGGCACCACCGAGTACGCCCCATTCTGGGTGATCCTGGCGGTCGCCCTGGCACTGGGCCTGGGCACCATGGTGGGCTGGAAGCGTGTGGTACTGACCATCGGCGAGAAGATCGGCAAGCAAGGCATGACCTACGCCCAGGGCATGTCGGCGCAAATCACCACCGCATGCATGATCGGCATGGCGAACATCTTCAGCCTGCCGGTTTCCACCACCCACGTACTGTCCTCGGGCGTGGCCGGTACCATGGTCGCGAACAAGAGCGGCCTGCAAGGTGGCACCGTGCGCAACATCCTGCTGGCCTGGGTGCTGACCCTGCCAGCAACGGTGGCGCTGTCGGCCGGGCTGTTCTGGTTGGCGTCCAAGGCCTTGGGCAGCTGATTCCCGCAGCCACAAAAAAGGTGCGATCCTGACGGGTCGCACCTTTTTTTATGCTTAAAACACCTACCCCTGTGGGAGCGAGCTTGCTCGCGATAGCGTCAGGTCAGTCAATATCAATGGCGCCTGGAATACCGCTATCGCGAGCAAGCTCGCTCCCACAATGGTCTTGTGTGGAACAGGGAAAATTTGGCCAAAAAAAAGGGCGACCGAAGTCGCCCAAAATGCCTTGCGTGCTCGTTTTAGCCGGAAAGACCTACGGTTTTTTCCGCTTGTGTGCGTCTTTCCAGATGAATAATCCAAAGCCTGCGAAAAATACGAACATGAGGCCGACCGTCAACACCCCGGCAAACACCACATTATCGAAAAACATGACTGGCCTCCTGGTCTTGCCCCTGTTGCGATGGGTTCAAGTTAACCAATCAGGCCTGGATGAAAATTGACCGGGGTCAATAACGCCCGCAACGGGGCGAAAAGGTGGGGAAATAACTGATCTGCATCAATGGATCGAGGGGGTTCAGCGCTTTTTCGGTTTGTTTTTCGACTTTTTCTTGGGCTTGCCCAACGGCATGGCCTGCTCGAAAGCCTGGCGGACTTCATTGAGGCGCTTTTCGTTGAGGTCGTGAACGCGCTTGGCGCGCTCGGCACTGAGGTCGATCAGCTTGTCGTCTTGGCTCATGGCGTGTGGGCATCGTGCAGTGAATTGCGGATGCGCCCATGATGCGGGGTGTTGACGGCGTTGACCAGCCTGCGTACGTCGGCAAACGCCTGAATCAGATCTGGATATCGACCCACAAGCCCTGGCGCGACTCTTCGTCTATCAGCGGCACCACCGGCACGGTGTTGTCGGCGTTGAGTTCGGTACCCGGCACGGCCAGGTGTTCTTCAGAATCTTCATTGGCCTCGCGGTGGCGCTTGTCGCGCTCCTGCCGGCGACGCTGTTCCTCGCGCAACAGCAGCGCGGCCTCTTCCGGGTCGCGGTTCTGCAGGTCGATGGTGCTTTCGTTGGAGCTTTGCTGCACCGGGACCACGGGCGGTATGTCCGGTCGCTGGCGAACCGGATCCTGTTGAGCGGTGATAGGTACGGCGCTCAAAGGGAGCATGGGTGGCAACATAAAGGTCTCCTGTCTTCAGGTTGTCGGCTGGGAAAGTGGCAGCTTGAACCGCCGGTCTGAAACTTGTGACCCAGTTGGCATTGCAGTGATCCCCGGGGTCGAGCTTGTTTGATCGCTGGGCAAGCGTAAGTTCCGTGCGTCGCTCACTAATCAACGTACGTAAATCCTTTGGTCTGAGGGATCCTTCCGTTAAGATAACCGGCTTTTTCAAGGCGGGAGTCAGGCAGCATGGCGCAGCAGTATCAACCGGGGCAACGCTGGATCAGTGACAGCGAAGCCGAGCTGGGTTTAGGCACCGTTCTGGCACAGGACGGCCGCTTGTTGACCGTGCTCTATCCGGCCACTGGCGACACTCGCCAGTACGCGCTACGGAACGCGCCGCTCACCCGTGTACGGTTTTCGCCGGGCGATGTGATCACTCACTTCGAAGGCTGGAAAATGACCGTGCGCGAAGTCGATGACATCGATGGGCTGCTGGTCTACCACGGCCTCAACGGACAGAACGAAGTCGTCACCCTGCCGGAAACCCAACTGTCGAACTTTATCCAGTTCCGCCTGGCGAGCGACCGTCTGTTCGCCGGCCAGATCGACCCATTGGCCTGGTTCTCCCTGCGCTACCACACCCTGGAACACACCAGCCGCCAGTTGCAGTCTTCGCTTTGGGGCCTGGGCGGCGTCCGTGCCCAGCCTATCGCCCACCAATTGCACATTGCCCGTGAAGTAGCCGACCGCATTGCGCCGCGGGTGTTGCTGGCGGACGAAGTGGGCCTGGGCAAGACCATCGAGGCCGGCCTGGTCATCCATCGTCAACTGCTGTCCGGCCGCGCCAACCGCGTCCTGATCCTGGTGCCGGAAAACCTCCAGCACCAGTGGCTGGTGGAAATGCGTCGACGTTTCAACCTGCAAGTCGCGCTGTTCGACGAAGAACGCTTCATCGAAAGCGATGCCAGCAACCCGTTCGAAGACACTCAACTGGCCCTGGTGGCGCTGGAGTGGCTGGTGGACGACGAGAAGGCCCAGGACGCGCTGTTCGCCGCCGGCTGGGACCTGATGGTGGTCGACGAGGCCCATCACCTGGTGTGGCACGAAGATCAGGTCAGCCCGCAGTACGCGTTGGTCGAGCAACTCGCCGAGACGATCCCGGGCGTGCTGCTGCTGACCGCGACCCCGGAACAACTGGGCCAGGACAGCCACTTTGCTCGCCTGCGCCTGTTGGACCCGAATCGCTTCCACGACCTCAAGGCCTTCCGTGCCGAGAGCGAAAACTATCGCCCGGTGGCCGAAGCCGTGCAGGAGCTGCTGGACAAAGGCCGCCTCTCGCCCGAAGCCCACAAGACCATCCACGGCTTCCTGGGTAACGAAGGCGAAGCCTTGCTGACCGCCGTCAATGATGGCGATGTCGAAGCCAGTGCCCGCCTGGTGCGTGAACTGCTGGACCGCCACGGCACTGGCCGCGTGCTGTTTCGCAACACCCGCGCCGCCGTGCAGGGTTTCCCGGAGCGCAAGTTGCACGCCTATCCGCTGCCGTGCCCGGCCGAATACCTCGAATTGCCGCTGGGCGATCACCCCGAGCTGTACCCGGAAGTCAGCTTCCAAGCCCAGCCGGACGCCAGCGAAGAAGAACGCTGGTGGCGTTTCGACCCGCGGGTCGAGTGGCTGATCGACACCCTGAAGATGCTCAAGCGCACCAAAGTACTGGTGATCTGTGCCCACGCCGAAACCGCCATGGACCTGGAAGACGCCCTGCGCGTACGTTCCGGCATTCCGGCCACGGTGTTCCACGAAGGCATGAACATCCTGGAGCGCGACCGCGCGGCGGCCTATTTCGCCGACGAAGAGTTTGGTGCCCAGGTGCTGATCTGCTCGGAAATCGGCAGTGAGGGGCGCAACTTCCAGTTCGCCCATCACCTGGTGCTGTTCGATCTGCCAGCGCACCCGGATCTGCTCGAACAACGTATCGGCCGTCTGGACCGGATCGGCCAGAAGCACACCATCGAGCTGCACGCGCCGTACCTGGAAACCAGCCCACAGGCGCGGCTGTTCCAGTGGTATCACGAAGCCCTGAATGCCTTCCTCAACACCTGCCCGACTGGCAACGCCTTGCAGCATCAGTTCGGCCCGCGCCTGCTGCCATTGCTGGAAGAAGCCGACGATGGCCAGTGGCAAGCGCTGATCGACGAAGCCCGCACCGAACGCGAGCGCCTGGAGGCCGAGCTGCACACCGGTCGAGACCGTTTGCTGGAGCTCAACTCCGGCGGCGCCGGTGAAGGCGATGCGCTGGTGGAAGCCATTCTCGAGCAAGACGACCAGTTCGCCTTGCCGATCTACATGGAAACCCTGTTCGACGCCTTTGGTATCGACAGCGAGGATCATTCGGAAAACGCGCTGATCCTCAAGCCGAGCGAAAAAATGCTCGACGCCAGCTTCCCGCTGGGCGACGACGAAGGCGTGACCATCACCTACGACCGCAACCAGGCGCTGTCGCGCGAAGACATGCAGTTCATCACCTGGGAGCACCCGATGGTGCAAGGCGGCATGGACCTGGTGTTGTCCGGTTCCATGGGCAACACCGCCGTGGCGTTGATCAAGAACAAGGCCCTCAAGCCCGGCACCGTGTTGCTGGAACTGCTCTACGTCAGTGAAGTAGTGGCCCCGCGTTCGCTGCAACTGGGCCGCTACCTGCCGCCGGCCGCCCTGCGCTGCCTGCTTGACGCCAACGGCAACGACCTGGCCGCCCGGGTTTCGTTCGAAACCTTGAACGACCAGCTCGAAAGCGTGCCACGCGCCAGCGCCAACAAGTTCATCCAGGCCCAGCGCGACCAACTGACGCCGCGGATCAACGCCGGCGAAGAGAAGATCGCCCCGCGCCACGCCGAACGCGTGGCCGAGGCCCAGCGCCGCCTGGCCGCCGATACCGACGAGGAATTGGCACGCCTGACCGCCCTGCAAGCAGTCAACCCGACCGTGCGCGACAGCGAACTGGTAGCCCTGCGCCAACAGCGCGAGCAAGGGCTGGCGATGCTTGAGAAGGCGGCGCTGCGTTTGGAGGCGATTCGGGTGTTGGTGGCGGGCTGATTGCCGCAGTAGTCCGAAAAAAGGCCCGCAGCGATGCGGGCCTTTTTGTGAACATGCCAAACACAGAAATGCCTGGCCAGGACATGGTCAACTGTGGCGAGGGGATTTATCCCCGCTGGGTTGCGCAGCAGCCCCAGAATCCATCATGCGCCGCGATAGTCAGTTGAATGCAGAGGGTTGCTGCGCAACCCAACGGGGATAAATCCCCTCGCCACAATGCCCTGTCGGCTTCAGCTCCAGCCTTGGCCTCGCTTCAAGGACTGTAGTACCCCACCGCCACCAGGAAGTGCCCGACCTTCTTCAGGTACGCGTGCTTGTCCTCGACCTTGCCGGTCACCGGGTTCTTCCACCGATACTCATATTCCCCCACGTCCTGCTTGCCGATCATGGCCAGGATCGGCTCCCCCACCGGCTTGCCATCGGGGTCCTTGACCTTGGCGAAGTCGGTATTGATCAGCCGCAGGTTGGTGCCGTGACCGACATAGCGCCGGGTATTGAGGTCGACGACAAAGACGTACAAGTCATCCTGCAGATAACCACCCTTGAGGGAGTTAACCGCCGTCAGCGTGGCCTTCTCATTTTTCAACAGGTCGCTCGAAGCCTTGTCCAGCAGCACCTTGGCCTGTTCGGCGGAAGCCCGGGGCAGGTAGTAGCCGACAGCCAGAATCCGTTCGCCGACACGCTGGAAATACACATGCTTGCGCTCGACCTTGCCGTCCGACCAGTTCTGCCAACGGTACTCGGCTTGCTGGATGCCGCTGGCCTCGGGAGTCTTCAAGGCGTCCTTGAAAGCTTTGCGCAGGTCCGGGCCCAGCACTTCAGACACGTCTCGCCCGATCAGCGCCGAGGAAGGCCCGCCGCTGGCGAGCATCACACCCTGGGTATCCACCACGAATACATAGCGATCCTTGTCGACGAATTCCCCCTGGCGACTGAAGGCGGCAAAGGCTTTGTCGCCGTTGTCGTGGTAGTAAGCCAAGGCCTTTTCCAGCAGCGAGCGGGCCGCCTGGCCGTCATCCGGTGTCGCTGCATGAACCGGTGCCAGCCCCAGCACAAGCATTGCGCCCAGCCAGGCCATCCTGTGAAAAACCCCCATATGCGCGCCCCTCGTTCTTGTTGGTGTTTCAAGAGCGTAGACGGCGTGGGGTGATGTTGGAGTATTCAGGGAATTGCTGGGGAGCCAGGGGAGTCAGCGGGTATGGTTATTGACAGAGGCGGTGCCATCGCGAGCAAGCACGCTCCCACGCTTGGCAGCGTTTCCTGTGTGCGAGCTTGCTCGCGATAGCGGCGGCACATTCACAATCGCTATCGCGAACAAACGCCCACAGGCTTATTGAGCCCCAGCGCGGAGTTGCTGCTGCAAGTTCTGGATCTGCGCTTGCAAGGTGTTGATGTTACGGGTGACCTGGCCACGGAAGGCGTCGAACTCGGCAGTGTTGCCGCCCTTGTCCTGCTGGCTCTTGAGCACGATCATGTCCTGCTCCAGGCGATCGATGGCCGAGTTTGAGGTGGCTCTTTTCAGGGCGGTGATGTCGGCTCCGATGCTCTTGAGCTGAGCATCCAGGGCACCACCCTCGCCTTGGCTTTTCAGGGCGTTAACTTCAGCCACCAGCGTCTTGACCTGGGCTTGCAGTTCCTTGTTGGACGCTTGCAACTGGGCGTTGGTGTTCTGCTGTTCAGTGGCCTGGGCAATGAGCTGGGCCAGTTCCTTGTCCAGGTCGGCGGACGGACCGAAGGTAGCTTGCTGTTGCTTATACTGCTCCAACAGTTTGTTGTCGAATTGCTTGCCCTGATCCTGCAGCTTGCTTTCCAACTGCTTGATCTGCAGTTTCAAGGCCTCACTGTCGCTCATCACATTGGACTGGCCGGCGACAACCTTGCCGGAAAACTCCTGCAGTCGTCCCGCCGCATCTTCACTGATCCGCGCGAAACTCTCCTGGGTGGCCACCAGTTGCTGCTCCATCAGGGAAATCTGCTGGAAGCTCCACCAGGCCAGGAAACCGAACGCACACAGCAGCGCGCCGACCAATGCCCACAGCGGCCCGGTGCTGGGCCCCTTGACCTTGGCCGCGGCAACGGGCGCCGGGCGTGCTTGCACGTGAGGCTGGCGGTTGGGCAGGAAATCATCGTCATCGGGAATGTCGGCCCGCATCCGCAGGCTCGGTACATCATCGAAGTCGTCGTTGGCATCGTTACGCATGGGCATGGTTCAACCTTTGGGAAACCGGTGATGGCTTGATGCGGCGAGTATAACCCCCTCGCCCGCCGCACCGATTGACCCCGAACCTGGCACTCGGTTCATGACGGGCCGATCAGCGGGTACTCGGGTGGGCTGTCTGGCTAGTCATACAGGCTGCTGTACCTTCCACCAGGCACAAAATTCATCGAGGGCGGTCCACAGGCTGACCTGCGGATCATAATCGAGATAATGCCGGGCCCGGCTGATGTCCAGGGTGAAATTTTTGTTCATGACCTGCATGCCCAGGCGCGACAGCGTCGGTTCGGGGCGCCCCGGCCACAATTTGCAGAAACCTTCATTCAGGGCCGCGACACTATAAGCCAAGCCGTAGGAACGATAACGCCGGACCTGCGGGACTTCCATCTGGCGCATCACATAATTGACCACATCCCACAGTGGAACCGGTGCCCCATTGCTGATGTTATAGGCCTTGCCCAATGCTGAATCGGTAGCCAGCAGGCTGCTGAGCAGCGCTTCGTTGAGGTTTTGCACGCTGGTGAAATCCACTTTGTTCAGCCCGTTGCCGACAATCGCCAGGCGCCCCTTGCGCTGCATTTTCAACAGCCGCGGAAAAATGCTCATGTCACCGGCACCGGTCACGAAACGCGGGCGCAGGGCCAAGACTTCGAGGCCGAACTCCTGGGCGCCGAAGACTTTCTGCTCGGCCAGGTATTTGGTGGCCGCGTAAGGGTGCTTGAAGCGCTTGGGCACCTGTTCTTCGGTCAACCCGAGGTGGTCACGACCGTCGAAGTAGATGGACGGCGAGGACAGATGAACCAGCCGGCGAACCTTTTGCTTGAGGCAGGCCTCGACGACATTTTCCGTGACTTGGACATTGCCCTGGTGGAAATCCTGGTAGCGGCCCCAAAGTCCCACGGAACCGGCGCAATGCACGACGGCGTCGACATCCAGGCACAAATCCCGGGCCAGCAGCGGGTCGCTCAGATCCCCTTGGACAAACTGTGCACCGCGACGCACCAGGTGTTCCACGCTCTCGGCCCGGCGACCATTGACCCGTACATCCAGGCCTTGCTCCAGGGCGAAACGCGCGAAGCGTCCGCCAATGAAGCCGCTCGCGCCGGTGACCAGAATTTTCATGAATGCTCCTAAGAAATGCGGTTACGAGCCTTGCGCTACAACCTGCAATGTTATCTGTGCGCCGCTTTTACCAGCAGCTTGACGTCTACTGCGCCTCCCAAGGCACCAGCCACTGCCGGGAGGAGCGGATCAACTGTTCGGTCAACAAGCCGAGCAACTGCCCGCCATTGCGCCAATGATGCCAGTACAGCGGCACATCGATCGGTTTATCTGCCAGCAACTCCACCAGCACGCCTCGCTCCAGCTGTTCGCGCACTTGCAGCTCCGGCACGAGCCCCCAGCCCAGCCCGACTTCAGCAAGACGAATAAAACCTTCGGAGGAGGGGCACAGATGGTGCTCGAAACCGCCCTCCACGCCTACGGACGCAAGGTAGCGGTGTTGCAGGAAATCATCCGGGCCAAACACCAATGCCGGCGTACGGGCCAGTTGATCGGCCCGCACCCCGTCGGGGAAATGCCGGGCGATGAACGCTGGGCTGGCCAGCGCCCGGTAGCGCATCGCCCCCAGCAAAACACTGCGGGCGCCCGCCACCGGGCGTTCGCTGGCGCAGACACACGCCGCCACTTCACCGGCGCGCATGCGCTTGAGACCAACGGTCTGGTCCTCCACCACCAAGTCGAGCAACAGGTGCTGCTCGGCGCAGAAATCGCCCACGGCCGCCGCCCACCAGGTTGCCAGGCTGTCGGCGTTCAAGGCGATGCGCAAACGCTCCGGCAAACCCTCTTCATCCAGGGCCGGCACCAGGCTTTGCAGGTCGCGCTCAAGCAGACGCACCTGTTGCACGTGATTGAGCAGCCGTCGGCCGATCTCCGTGGGCGCTGGCGGCGTGGCACGTACCAGCACGGGCTGGCCGACGCGCGCTTCCAGCAGTTTGATTCGTTGGGAAATGGCCGATTGCGACAAACCCAACACTTGGGCCGCGCGCTCGAAACCGGCCTGCTCGACCACGGCAGCCAGGGCAGAAAGCAATTTGTAATCGAACATCAGTTTTCCTAATGAGCAATCAGCAGGATTGGTTTTTCTTATACAGGCCTTCCCCGGAGAATGGCCAGCATTGAGACACAAACCGGGGATCAAACCTATGTGGCAAAGTTATATGAACGGCCTGCTGGTGGCCTTTGGGCTGATCATGGCCATCGGCGCCCAGAACGCATTTGTGCTGGCCCAGAGCCTGCGCCGCGAACATCATCTGCCCGTGGCGGCGCTGTGCGTCACGTTCGATGCGCTGCTGGTCGCCGCCGGCGTTTTCGGCTTGGCGACCTTGCTGGCCCAGAGTCCGTTGCTGCTGTCGATAGCCCGCTGGGGCGGTGCGGCGTTCCTGCTCTGGTATGCCAGCCTGGCCCTGCGCCGGGCCTGCTCGAAGCAAAGCCTGCAACAGGGGGAAAACCAGGCTGTACGCTCGCTGCGGGCGGTGCTGCTCAGCGCCCTGGCGGTGACGCTGCTCAACCCCCACGTCTACCTCGACACCGTACTGCTGATCGGCTCCCTCGGTGCCCAGCAGAGCGTGCCTGGCGCCTATGTCGTGGGCGCGGCCAGTGCCTCGCTGCTGTGGTTCTTCACCCTGGCCTTCGGTGCCGCGTGGCTGGCACCCTGGCTGGCTCGTCCAGGCACCTGGCGGATCCTCGACCTGCTCGTGGCGGTGATGATGTTTACCGTGGCGGTGCAATTGATCGTCAACGGCTGATTATTCCAAACCGCTCTGGAACCTCTATTCCACACAGTTGTTGCGTGGTTATGCCGCACCCCCGGTGCTATGATCCGACTCCTGCGCCGCAAAGAGTACAAACTCCCCGGCGCTAGTCTGGCCGCCCGTGATCGGCCTTGCGCTCACCGCAACTGACCTGATTAGGAGAATCACCATGGCTTTCGAATTGCCGCCGCTGCCCTATCCACACGACGCACTGGCGCCACACATTTCCAAGGAAACACTGGAATACCACCACGACAAGCACCACAACACCTATGTCGTGAACCTGAACAACCTGGTGCCTGGCACCGAGTTCGAAGGCAAGACCCTGGAAGAAATCGTCAAGACTTCCTCGGGCGGTATCTTCAACAACGCCGCTCAGGTCTGGAACCACACCTTCTACTGGAACTGCCTGGCGCCAAACGCCGGCGGTCAACCAACCGGCGCGCTGGCTGAAGCCATCAACAAGGCCTTCGGTTCGTTCGACAAGTTCAAGGAAGAGTTCAGCAAGACCTCCATCGGCACCTTCGGTTCCGGCTGGGGCTGGCTGGTGAAAAAGGCCGACGGTTCCCTGGCCCTGGCCAGCACCATCGGTGCCGGCAACCCGCTGACCAGCGGTGACACCCCGCTGCTGACCTGCGACGTGTGGGAACACGCTTACTACATCGACTACCGCAACCTTCGCCCGAAATACGTCGAAGCGTTCTGGAACCTGGTCAACTGGAAATTCGTCGCCGAGCAGTTCGAAGGCAAAGCCTTCACCGCCTAAGCGCCAATGCCAGACAAGAAAACCCGGCGTCGTGCCGGGTTTTTTTTGCCGGCAAAAAAATGACCGCAGGCAAACTACCTCGCGTCTGGAACCCCAAGAAAAAATCCCTGGAGGCCTCAAGTTGCGGCCCCTTCCAACCGACACAATGGTCGTAGAGCAATCACTCTGGAAAAAACGTACACCGGTAAGGTTTCAAGCGAAAACCCTTGTGTTTGATTGTCCCTTTGACTGACATCACAGGATTGCCAATACTCATGGCAACTTGACGCTACCCGCACGGAACAAGGAACCACTCTTTGAAGCTGGAACTCAAGAACAGCTTGTCTGTGAAGTTGCTCCGAGTCGTGCTCCTCTCGGCATTGATCGTTGGCATGGTCTTGAGCTGCGCCCAGATCGTGTTCGATGCCTACAAAACCAACCAGGCCGTCGCCAGTGACGCCCAACGGATCCTCGACATGTTCCGCGATCCTTCGACCCAGGCCGTCTACAGCCTGGACCGGGAGATGGGCATGCAAGTGATCGAGGGCCTGTTCCAGGACGAAGCCGTGCGCATGGCTTCCATCGGCCATCCACGCGAAACCATGCTCGCCGAAAAAAGCCGGCCCTTGCAGCGCTCCGAAAGCCGCTGGCTGACCGACCTGATCCTGGGCAAGGAGCGCACCTTCACCACGCAACTGGTGGGACGCGGCCCCTATAGCGAATATTACGGCGACCTGAGCATTACCCTCGACACCGCCACCTACGGCGAGGGTTTCATCGTCAGCTCGGTGATCATCTTCATCTCCGGGATGCTCCGGGCCCTGGCCATGGGCCTGGTGCTGTACCTGGTCTATCACTGGCTGCTGACCAAACCGTTGTCGCGCATCATCGAGCACCTGACCGAAATCAACCCCGATCGCCCCAGCGCGCACAAGATCCCGCAGTTGCGCGGCCACGAACAAAACGAGCTGGGCCTGTGGATCAATACGGCCAACCAACTGCTCGAATCCATCGAGCGCAACACGCACCTGCGCCACGAAGCGGAAAACAGCCTGCTGCGCATGGCCCAGTACGACTTTCTCACCGGTCTGCCCAACCGCCAGCAACTTCAACAGCAACTGGACAAGATCCTGGTGGACGCCGGACGCCTGCAACGCCGGGTGGCGGTGTTGTGTGTAGGGCTGGATGATTTCAAGGGCATCAACGAACAGTTCAGCTATCAGACCGGCGACCAGTTGCTGCTGGCCCTGGCCGATCGGCTGCGGGCCCACAGCGGCCGACTCGGCGCACTGGCGCGGCTGGGGGGCGATCAGTTCGCGCTGGTCCAGGCCGACATCGAACAGCCCTACGAGGCGGCCGAACTGGCTCAAAGCATCCTCGATGACCTGGAAGCGCCGTTCGCCATCGACGATCAACAAATCCGCCTGCGGGCCACTATCGGCATCACGCTCTTCCCCGAAGACGGCGACAGCACCGAGAAACTGTTGCAGAAAGCCGAGCAGACCATGACCCTGGCCAAGAGCCGCTCGCGCAATCGCTACCAGTTCTACATCGCCAGCGTCGACAGCGAGATGCGTCGGCGTCGCGAACTGGAGAAAGACTTGCGCGAGGCCCTGGCCCGCGAGCAGTTCACCCTGGTGTACCAGCCGCAGATCAGCTACCGCGACCTGCGGGTGGTGGGCACCGAAGCCCTGATCCGCTGGCACCATCCCGAGCACGGCCTGGTGCCGCCGGATCTGTTCATTCCCCTGGCCGAGCAGAACGGCACCATTATCGCCATCGGTGAATGGGTGCTGGACCAGGCTTGCAGGCAATTGCGCGACTGGCACGACCAGGGTTTCCTCGACCTGCGCATGGCGGTCAACCTGTCGACGGTGCAACTGCACCACGCCGAACTGCCGCGGGTGGTGAACAATCTCCTGCAAATGTACCGGCTGCCGCCGCGCAGCCTGGAGCTGGAGGTTACCGAGACCGGCCTGATGGAAGACATCACCACCGCAGCCCAGCATTTGCTGAGCCTGCGCCGCTCCGGGGCGCTGATTGCCATTGATGACTTCGGGACCGGCTATTCGTCCCTGAGCTACCTCAAGAGCCTGCCGCTGGACAAAATCAAGATCGACAAGAGCTTCGTCCAGGACCTGCTCGACGACGAGGACGATGCAACCATCGTCCGGGCCATCATCCAGTTGGGCAAGAGCCTGGGGATGCAGGTCATTGCCGAAGGCGTCGAAACAGTCGAGCAGGAAGCCTACATCATCGCCGAGGGCTGCCACGAAGGTCAGGGGTATTACTACAGCAAACCGCTGCCGGCACGGGAATTGGGCCTTTACCTGAAGCAGGCCGAGCGCAGCAAGGTTTCCATCATCTGACGCCTCCCCTGGGCGCCAAGCCTCGCTTCGCGAGGCAGTTCCTACAGACACTGTCGAAGGCGGCAATCTTCCATCATTAAATAAGAAATATTTACACCTGCAACCCTTTACACATAATGCAAATCTTTCGCATTATGTCGCAGTTTTGCGCACCCTCGCGCCTGTCCCATCCATCATCGAAGCAGGATGTTTGCCATGATTCGTATGCCCCTGGCTACCGCCAGTCTGCTGGCTATCGCTATTTCCCTCGCCGGTTGCGGCGAAGGCAAAGACAAGGCCGCCGCCCCGCAAGCGCCAACGCCTGCCGCCAGCACCGCGGCACCGGCCGCCCCTGCTGCCGCCGGCAAAATCGACGAAGCGGCCGCCAAGGCCGTCGTCGCGCACTATGCCGACATCGTCTATGCCGTCTACAGCGATGCCGAATCCACGGCAAAAACCCTGCAAACCGCCGTCGACGCGTTCCTGGCCAAGCCGAACGCCGAGACCCTGAAGGCCGCCCGGGCTGCCTGGGTCGCCGCACGCGTGCCTTACCTGCAAAGTGAAGTGTTCCGCTTCGGCAACACCATCATCGACGACTGGGAAGGCCAGGTGAACGCCTGGCCCCTGGACGAGGGCCTGATCGACTATGTCGACAAATCCTACGAGCACGCCTTGGGTAACCCGGGCGCCACCGCCAACATCATCGCCAACACCGAAGTCCAGGTCGGCGAAGACAAGGTCGACGTGAAGGACATCACCCCGGAAAAACTCGCCAGCCTGAACGAGCTGGGCGGTTCCGAGGCCAACGTCGCCACCGGCTACCACGCCATCGAATTCCTGCTGTGGGGCCAGGACCTCAACGGCACCGGCCCTGGTGCGGGCAACCGCCCGGCATCGGACTACCTGCAAGGTGCTGGCGCCACCGGTGGTCACAACGACCGTCGTCGTGCCTACCTCAAGTCCGTGACCCAATTGCTGGTCAACGACCTCGAAGAGATGGTCGGCAACTGGAAGCCGAACGTGGCCGACAACTACCGCGCCACCCTGGAAGCCGAGCCCGCCGAAAGCGGCCTGCGCAAGATGCTGTTCGGCATGGGCAGCCTGTCCTTGGGTGAACTGGCGGGCGAGCGCATGAAGGTGTCCCTGGAAGCCAACTCTCCAGAAGACGAGCAGGATTGCTTCAGCGACAACACCCACAACTCGCACTTCTACGATGCCAAGGGCGTGCGTAACGTGTACCTGGGCGAATACACCCGCGTCGACGGCACCAAGATGACCGGCGCGAGCCTGTCGTCCCTGGTCGCCAAGGCCGATCCGGCCGCGGATACGGCGCTCAAGGCCGACCTGGCCGACACCGAGGCCAAGATCCAGGTCATGGTCGATCACGCCAACAAGGGTGAGCACTACGACCAACTGATCGCCGCCGGCAACACCGCGGGCAACCAGATCGTGCGCGACGCCATCGCCGCACTGGTCAAGCAGACCGGTTCGATCGAACAGGCCGCGGGCAAACTGGGCATCAGCGACCTGAACCCGGACAACGCTGATCACGAGTTCTGATCAACGCCGGCTGGCTGAAAAAAAGCGACCTTCGGGTCGCTTTTTCTTGTCTGATGCCCGCCACTCAGTAGACATGAAGCCGAAGCTGTTTTTGTGGCGAGGGGATTTATCCCCGCTCGAGTGCGCAGCGCTCGCCGACAACTGGCAGCGTTGCACAGAGTTCTGGGATTGCTTCGCAATCCAACGGGGATAAATCCCCTCGCCACAGATTCGGTGCTTGCAGGTCCTTGGTGGCTCATCACTGCAACCCCGCAAGCCGCCCTTCGATAAACCGCCGTTCCGGCAGTTGCTGCGTCAGTTCGAGCGCTCGGCGGTACGCCGCCCTCGCCTCGTCCAATCGTCCCAGTTGACGACAGAATTCCGCCTGCGCCGAGTAGGCCAGGTGATAGTCGAGTAATTCCCCACGCTCCAGGATCGCCTCGACCAGGCGCAAGCCGACTTCCGGTCCGTCGCGCTGGGCCAGGGCAGCGGCGCGGTTGAGTTCGATCACCGGCGACGGCACGGCACGCAGCAGCACATCATAAAGCCCGACGATCTGCGGCCAGTCGGTCTGCTCTGCCGTCGGTGCTTCGGCATGCACCGCCGCAATCGCCGCCTGCAGGCAGTACGGCCCGAACCGCCGGGTCTTCAGCGCAGCCTCCACCAATGCACAGCCCTCGGCGATCAGCTCGGCATCCCACAAGGATCGTGCCTGTTCATCCAGCAGGATCAGTTCACCGGTCGATGACGTTCGTGCCGGGCGCCGGGATTCGTGCAGCAGCATCAATGCCAGCAACCCCATCACCTCCGCGTCGGGCAACAACTCCATCAGCAGGCGCCCGAGGCGGATGGCTTCGCGCGTCAGGTCTTCGCGGGTCAGCTCGGCGCCCATCGAGGCCGAATAACCCTCGTTGAACACCAGGTAGATCACCCGCAGCACGCTGTCCAGCCGTTCCGGCAGTTCCGCGCGGGACGGCACTTGGTAGGGGATCCTGGCATCGCGGATTTTCGCCTTGGCCCGCACGATACGCTGGGCAATGGCTGCCGGGGCGGCGAGGAATGCCCGGGCGATTTGCTCGGTGGTCAGGTCGCAGACTTCCCGCAACGTCAGGGGCACTTGGGCATCCGCCGCCAGGGCCGGGTGGCAACAGGTGAAAATCAGCCGCAGGCGATCATCTTCCACGTCTTCGTCACTCCACTGGCCCTGCTCCAGCTCTTCGAGCTGGGCGATCAACATCGGTCGGGACGCGGCGAAACGCGCGCGCCGGCGCAAACTGTCGATGGCTTTGAAACGCCCGGCAGACACCAGCCAGGCCCGCGGGTTGTCCGGCACCCCGTCGCGCTGCCAGCGCTCGACCGCAATGAAGAAGGCCTCGTGCAAGGCTTCTTCGGCGAGGTCGAAGTCCCCCAGCAGGCGAATCAACGTCGCCAGGATCCTCCGCGAGTCTTGCCGATAAACCTGCTCGACCCGCGCCTTGACCGCTTCGACCGGCATCAGTCGGGCATGCCTTGGGGGCCCCACCCTTGGATCAGCAAGGCTGGCTCGCTCCGGGGGCGGAAAATCTTCTGACCCGGGGCGTCGATCGTTCGGCTGATGAATAACGCGTGGGGGGCAGCTGCAAGGTTCATGAATGAAGTCCTGCTTGTATTTATTGTTCAGGGGTTCAGTTGGCGCACCGGTCGCACTTCGACGCAGCCGACCCGGGCCGCCGGGATATTGCCGGCGACCTGGATGGCTTCGTTGAGGTCCTTGGCATCGATCAGGTAGAAGCCGGCCAGTTGCTCCTTGGTTTCGGCGAACGGGCCGTCGATGATCGACAGCTTGCCGCCGCGCATGCGCACCGTGGTGGCGGTCTGCACCGACTCCAGGGCCTCGGCGGCCAGCATCCGCCCACTGCCCTGGATCGATTCGGCATAGGCCATGCACTCGGCGTCCTCCGGGCTGTCGGGCGAGTTGTGCAGCGTGTGTTCGTTGCTATACACCAGGCATAGGTACTTCATGGAAGGCTCCGCGATCGGACTGATCAACTATGGACGGTAGAATGTGGCTCAGCAAAAAAACCGACGATCAGGGTTGTAGGTCGAACAGCGTCGTACCGGCCATCGGGTCGAACGGCGCGGACCAATGTTCATGGACGATCCGCCATTGCCCGGCTACACGCCGGTAGCAGGCCGTCACACGCATCCAGCAGGCCTGTTCCTCGCCCTTGTCATTGGTGCCGCCACAATAGGCCAGCCAGTGGGCGAAGGCGATGTTCTCTGCCGGGGTAATCTTGACCTGATGGAAGTCGAACTTGTGCGGGCCGGGGCACATTTCCATGCAGGCTTGCCAATGGGCCCGGTAAGCGGTCTTGCCCTTGAATTGCAAGGCCTGGATGGCATCGAACGAGACGATGTCTTCGTCATAGAGTGCCATGACCTTTTCAACGTCCTTGGCCATGACCGCTTGGCGATAGGTGTCGATCAGGACCTGGATTTCGGTTTCAGTGGCTTGGGTATTCATGGTGATTCTCCGCAGTTTTTTGTTGAAGACACCCTTTGTCGTTTGGAGAAACAGCAAATCGACAACCCAACAAAAATGATTCAAAGAAAAAATTCGCTAGAATCCAGGTTCTATTCTGCTGGCAAACAACGGACGTTCTTGTGACCGCTCAGCTTGTCCCCTACGAAGACCTGACCCCGCTGCAACGCGAACAGGTCAGTGCCATCGAAATCCACCCCGAACAGATCAAGTTCGCTGGCGATATCCACGGCGCCCTGCACACGCTGCTGTCCAAGCCAGGCCCCGGGGTCAAAGGGTTTGCGCTATTGGCTGAAGAGGTGCCAGTGGCCTTCCTGCTGCTCAAGCGCCCACCGGTACTGCCCGCCTGGGCCAATGAACACAGCGCCACCCTGCATGCCCTGCAAGTCGATCACCGGGCCCAGGGCAAAGGTTATGGCAAGGCCTGCCTACAGGCGCTACCCGCCGTGGCGCGAGCCGCCTGGCCGGAAATCCGCGGGCTGGAACTGTCGGTTGACGCCGATAACGACTCGGCCATCGGCCTGTATTCCCGGCTGGGCTGGGTCGACAGTGGCGAGGCCTACAAGGGCCGCATCGGTTACGAGCGGCGGATGGGGTTGGCGTTCTGATGGACCTTGCCCCATAGACACTCATGACCGTGAAGCACCTGCGCGGGCGCAGGCCAGCCTGTACTGAAGCGGCGACGGTCAGCTTGGCTTGAGCGGGATCCAGATCTCCAGGGTGCCTTCGCCGGTCCTGGGGTTGAAATCCTCGCTGTAGCGCTCGAACTCCGGCAGCTCGGCCGCTGTATGACCGGAATGTGGCAGCCACTCGTTCCAGATGTATTGGAACGTGTCCGGTAGTTGTTTCAACGGCCCCTTGTGTTCGAAGACGGCGTAATACCCAGGCTGGATTTCGACCCAGCGGTACTGTTCCGGCAAATCGTCAAGCCGGCTGATTTCCACGCCAGCGATGTATTCGAACCCACCCTTCCCGTCCGGGTTGCAACACACGCCGTAGGTCACTTCATCTTGCTGCCCTGGCACCTTGCCGAGCCAGGGCAGGAACTTTTCCCAGAGCAAAGGGATGTCCTGGGCAGTGTCCTGGGTAAACCGAGCACCAAAGCCGGCGATAAGCTGAAAACGTCCCTGTTCAAAGCGTGGTTGGGCTGTGTAATCGCGTTTGTGCTTTTCCATGCGGCAACACTCCAGCAAAACGTGAAGTCGGGTTTGGCAGTATAGAAGCCAAACCGTGATTGCCAGGGCCGTTTCGCCTGTCAGATTCCAGGCAAGGCGTTGGCGACAGCTTTTCCTACAAACTCGTTGTAGCCAGAAATGATCACGTACACCGCGAAATAGCAGAAGATCGCGGCGGATGCCCAATAGGAGCAACGCAGCAGTTTATCCCCCAACAATTTGCCACCCTGGGTTGCCGCCAGGCACAGGGCCGCGCACCACAACAATCCGGCGCAGAGAAAACCACTGAGGAACAGCGCCGAGCTGAGCAAGGTGCCACCACCCGAACGCGCGATAAGTGTACCGCCCACCGCAGCGAACCAGAGGATGGCACTGGGCGACGACATGGCCAGGAAAATCCCGCGAAAAAACTCCTGGCGCGAGGAATTGCCCTGCACCTCCCCGGCCTCGGCAAGCACGGCGCTGTGATAAATCGCCGAATGGATCATCTTCGCCGCGAAATACAGCAACAGCACCGAGCCTCCGAGCCACAGCACCCAACGCACCGCCTCGTATTGCAGCAGGACTGTCATGCCCGCCAAGGCCAGGACGGCGTAGATCAGGTCGCCCACGCAGGTGCCCAGGCCCAAGGCGAAACCCTGGAAGTAACCGCGCTGCATCGCCAGGGTGATCATTGCGATATTGGCCACGCCTATGTCCAGGCACAGGGAGAGACTCAGCAGGAAACCGCTGGAAAATTCCATCATTCATTCCGTTCGATTGGGCTACAGCGAATTCAACGGCCCGCAGCCGGCGTTGATGGCTGCGTGGCAAGGTCGACAGTGTCGTCGAAAATAGTTGCGCGCGGCTACTGGACAATCCGACATCCGCCCGATTATCTTGCGCCGCAGGCCACCGCAGTGGCCAACGTCGCTCGGACGGTTCCGGGCGCTCACGTATCTCGAGGCAACAATGGCCGAACAAGGTTCGCCGCGCCGCTTTGCGCGCATCGATCGACTCCCCCCTTACGTATTCAATATCACTGCCGAGCTGAAGATGGCTGCGCGTCGGCGCGGCGAAGACATCATCGACTTGAGCATGGGTAACCCCGACGGCGCCACACCCCCGCACATCGTGGAAAAACTGGTCACCGTCGCCCAGCGGGAAGACACCCACGGCTATTCCACCTCCAAAGGCATCCCGCGCCTGCGCCGCGCCATTTCGCGCTGGTACAAGGATCGCTATGAGGTGGACATCGACCCGGAAACCGAAGCCATTGTCACCATCGGTTCCAAGGAAGGCCTGGCCCACCTGATGCTGGCCACCCTGGACCAGGGCGACACGGTGCTGGTGCCCAACCCCAGCTATCCGATCCACATCTACGGTGCGGTGATCGCCGGCGCCCAAGTCCGTTCGGTACCGCTGGTGCCAGGGGTGGATTTCTTCGCTGAACTGGAGCGGGCCATCCGCGGCTCGATTCCCAAGCCGAAGATGATGATCCTCGGCTTCCCCTCCAACCCCACCGCCCAGTGCGTGGAGCTGGACTTCTTCGAACGGGTCATCGCCCTGGCCAAACAGTACGACGTCCTGGTGATCCACGACCTGGCCTACGCCGACATCGTCTACGACGGCTGGAAAGCCCCGTCGATCATGCAGGTGCCCGGCGCGAAAGACATCGCGGTGGAGTTCTTCACGCTGTCCAAGAGCTACAACATGGCTGGCTGGCGCATCGGTTTCATGGTGGGCAACCCGGAACTGGTCAACGCCCTGGCGCGGATCAAGAGCTACCACGACTACGGCACCTTCACGCCGCTGCAAGTGGCCGCCATCGCCGCCCTTGAAGGCGACCAGCAATGCGTGCGCGACATCGCCGAGCAGTACCGCCAGCGCCGCAACGTACTGGTCAAGGGGCTGCATGAACTGGGCTGGATGGTGGAAAACCCCAAGGCGTCGATGTACGTCTGGGCCAAGATCCCCGAAGCCTATGCCCACCTGGGCTCACTGGAATTTGCCAAGAAGCTGTTGGCCGAAGCCAAGGTCTGCGTCTCGCCGGGGGTGGGGTTCGGGGAATATGGGGATGATCACGTGCGCTTCGCGCTGATCGAAAACCAGGACCGGATTCGCCAGGCGGTACGTGGGATCCGGGGGATGTTCAGGGCCGATGGCTTGGTTCACAAAACCAACGGCTGAGACAAGAACCCATTGTGGCGAGGGAGCTTGCTCCCGCTGGGCCGCGAAGCGGCCCCAATGCGGCCACCGCTGCATTCCAATGAATCGCGGTAGCCGTTTGCGACTGCTTCGCAGTCGAGCGGGAGCAAGCTCCCTCGCCACACATGGTGTGTTGCGCTTAGACCACCAGCGACAGCAACAGGATAAAGATCAACCCCACCACCGACAGGATGGTTTCCATCGCGGTCCAGGTCTTGAAGGTCTCGGCCACGGTCATGTTGAAGTACTGCTTGACCAACCAGAAGCCCGCGTCGTTGACGTGGGACAGGATCAACGAACCGGCACCGGTCGCCAGCACCAGCAGCTCACGGTTCACACCCGGCATCATCCCCACCACCGGCACCACGATCCCGGCACCGGTAATGGTCGCCACTGTCGCCGAGCCTGTGGCAATGCGGATCACCGCAGCCACCAGCCACGCCAGCAGGATCGGCGAGATCTGCGCACTCACCGCCATGTGGCCGATCACGTCACCCACACCACTGGTCACCAGCATCTGCTTGAAGCCACCGCCCGCACCGATGATCAGGATAATCGCGGCGGTCGGCGCCAGGCTGGCGTCCAGCCATTTGAGCATCTGGCTGGAACCGATTCCCTGCTTGTAGCCGAAGGTGTACAGCGACAGCAGCAACGCCAGCAGCAACGCCGAGATCGGGTGGCCGATCATGTCCATCCAGGCGCGGAAGAGATTGCCATCGGGCAGCGCCACGTCAGCGAAGGTCTTGAGCAACATCAGGAATACCGGCGACAGCACGGTGATCAGGGTGATGCTGAAACTTGGCAGCTCGGCAGCATTCGTCTCGCGCGCCAGTTGGTCCACCAGCTCTTGGTTCGGATGGCCGGGGATGTGCTTGGCAATGAACGTACCGAAGATCGGGCCGGCAATGATGGCCGTCGGCAGCGCTACGATCAGGCCATAGAGAATGGTCTTGCCGATGTCGGCACCAAACACGCCAATCGCCAGCAGCGGCCCCGGGTGCGGCGGCACCAGGCCGTGGACCGCGGAAAGACCTGCCAGCAGCGGGATACCGATCTTGATGATCGACACGCCCGTGCGACGTGCAACGATGAACACCAGCGGGATCAGCAGCACGAAGCCGATTTCGAAGAACAGCGGAATGCCCACCAGGAACGCGGCGAACATCATGGCCCACTGCACCTTGTCCTTGCCGAAGGCGCGGATCAGGGTCTGGGCGATCTGATCGGCCCCGCCCGACTCGGCCATCATTTTGCCGAGCATCGTGCCCAGCGCCAGGATGATGCCGACAAAGCCCAGCACGCCACCGAAGCCGTCCTGGAACGCCTTGATGATGGTGCCGGTCGGCATGCCCGACGTCAGGCCGAGGAACGCGGCGGCGATGGTCAGTGCAATGAACGGGTGGAATTTGAACTTGGTGATGAGGATGATGAGTCCGATCACCGTGACCACTGCATCGAGCAGCAGGAACGTCTCGTGGGACATGCCAAACATGGGAGGTGTCTCCTGATTTGTTGTTGTTATTGAAGCAGTTATTGGTTAGCCGTCGGGGTAGCGCTATCTTTCTGACGCAAACTTTTTGAAACTCAGCCAGCAAGCTTCAAACCATGGTCCAACCACCAGACGTAAGCCTGATGCGCCAACTCTTCAACGCTGTGGCTGGACGCATCCAGAGCCAGGGTCAGGGGCTCGCCGACAGGGGATTGCAGGGTGGCAAACTGGCTGTCGATCAACGTCGACGGCATGAAATGGCCGGGACGATGGGAAACACGGTCGGCGGCCACTTCAGGGGTCAATTCAAGGAACACGAAGCCAAGGCCTGGCAAGGCACTGCGCAGACGCTCGCGATAACTGTGCTTGAGGGCCGAGCAGGTCAGCACCGGGCGCTCGCCCTTGGCGTCGACACGGCGCAACTCATCGCACAGGCTGTCGAGCCAGCCGGCACGGTCGTCGTCGTTCAAGGGAATACCGGCGCTCATCTTCTGGATGTTGGCCGCAGGGTGGAAAGTGTCGCCTTCAATGGCAGTGGCGCCGCTCAACTCGCATAGCGCCTGGCTGACGCAAGTTTTGCCGCAACCGGCAACGCCCATGATGACCAGGGCGGTGATGGGATTATTCATGTAACACCTCAGCGCGCAGACAGCGCTACCTTTGCCAGTTATGACACCGCAGCAAAAGCAGAAGTTGCCGACGCCTTCTTGTCATTTTTGTGGTTGCAGCATGTTCGTTCACGACACCAGCACACGGGGGATCAGGCAAACCCCACTTACGCAATTGCAGCCGCGTCGAGACAGCGCTACCTTAGTGCCTTGATTTTTGTTTGGCAAGCCGCCCTGATGACCGCCCCTAAAAACGATAAGAATACTCGCACCACCGGTCGCCCTACGCTCAACGAAGTCGCACGCCTGGCCGGTGTCAGCCCCATCACCGCCTCCCGTGCCCTGCGTGGCGTCAGCACCGTCGCCGCCGACCTGGTGGAAAAAGTCCGCCAGGCCGCCGTGGAACTCAACTACGTGGTCAATCCCGCCGCCCGCGCCCTGGCTTCGGCCCAGAGCCATTCGGTGGTGGTGCTGGTGCCGTCGTTGTCCAACCTGTTGTTCATCGACACCCTGGAAGCCATTCATCGGGTGCTGCGCCCCAAGGGTTTCGAAGTGGTGATCGGCAACTATCACTACTCCCGGGACGAAGAAGAAGACCTGCTGCGCAACTACATGGCCTATCAGCCGCGTGGTTTGCTGCTGACCGGTTTCGACCGCACCGAAAGCGCCCGACGCATGATCGAAGCCAGCAACATTCCCTGCGTGTACATGATGGAACTGGACCCCGGCGCGGGGCTCAACTGCGTCGGTTTTTCCCAGCTCAAGGCCGGCGAAACAGCGGCTGAGCACCTGATTTCCAAAGGTCGCAAGCGCCTGGCCTACATCGGCGCGCAACTGGATCAACGCACCCTGCTGCGTGGCGAAGGTTTTCGCCGCGCCCTGCAGAAAGCCGGCCGCTATGACCCGGACCTGGAACTGCTGACCCCGCGTCCGTCATCGGTAGGCCTGGGCGGCGAGCTGTTCCTGCAATTGCTGGCCAGTCATCCGGACGTCGACGCAATCTTCTTCGGCAACGACGACCTGGCCCACGGCGCCCTGCTCGAAGCATTGCGCTGCGGCATCAAGATTCCCGAGCAGGTGTCGATCCTCGGTTTCAACGACCTGCCTGCCTCGGCCCACATGGTGCCGCGCCTGAGCAGCATCAGCACCCCACGGGAAGCCATCGGCCGCCGCGCCGCCGAGCAAATGCTGACGTTGATGGCCGGCAACCGCATCGCGCAGCCGGTGGTGGACATGGGTTTCGAGCTCAAGGTTCGCGAAAGCACCTGAGGCGCCACGCTCAAGCGGTCGATCCATGCCGTCCGACGGCAAGGGTTGGCCGCCCCCCTCGCCACGCACTTGTCCACACCCCTTGGAATACGGCCATCGCGCAGGCGGCATGGGAATTGCTCCTGCCCATCGCTCAGCCATTACCTACAGGTGTTCATCATGTTGGTCAGTGCCAAACAGCAAGCGATGGTCTTGCCACTCAAACGCCCGGGCGAGGACCCCACCGCCGAAGCCGCCAGCGGCCTGCAAAGCGCCGCGTTGCAGGCGTTGCGCGATAACGTCCAGGTCCAGGCCAGCCAGGGCGCAGCCCAAGTCCAGGACTCCTTCACCAAACGAGCCACGCAACAGGTCAATGCGAGCACCGCCATCAGCGACAACGTCGACGAGGCATTCGCCAAGACCCGCGTGCAATTGCAGACCGCTGCTTCACCCGCGTCCGAAGAAACCACGACGCTTGGAGGTTCTGCGACGGCAGAATTCAAGGACTACATGAGCAAGACGCCCGAAGAGCGCCTGCGCGAAAGCATTCTCGAAGAGATGGGCATTACTGAGGAAGAGTTCGAGGCGATGCCGCCCGAGAAGCAGATGGCGGTCAGCCAGGAGATCGCCCAGCGCATGCAGGACAAGTCGGCGATGGCACAAGTGGAAAAGGCCCAGCAGAGCCGCACCGACGACAAAACCTCGGCCACCGACATGTTTCTCGCCTCGCTTTGAGCCTTGGCCCATGGCGGAGCGTTTGAGCTGGGGTTAGCGCCCCAGCTCAAACCTGAGGTCAACCGAGGCAGTATCGGCTCAATGTCCGAACAGGTTCACCTTCTTGGTTTTTTTGTCGGCGCGCTTTTCATCGGCAGTCTTCGCCGGTTTTTTCTTCGCCGCTTTTTTTGAATCCATGCCTTTGGCCATGATACGTACTCCACTCATACGGGATGTGAAGTCAGGTATACACCTATCGCCGTACCTGCGTTCTTTTATAATCGCCCTCCCCTTATCGCCTACGACCTTGTCATGTCCGAAATCCATTACGCAGCGCTCGAAGAATCGCTTTGGCCGCTGATGAACAAGTTTTATCGCGCCCACCAATCCTCGATGAAAGCGGTGCGTGACGCGCAGCTTTGGGTGGCGCGGCGGGATGAAATCGTCGCAGCGCTGTGCCTGCGGCCGGTGTCGGGCGGGCATTGGTTGACGGGGTTGTTTGTCGACCCGGCGTACCGTGTACAGGGCATCGCCGCACGGTTGATAGCCGAAGCGGTGAACGGCGTGAATGAACCGGTGTGGCTGTTCTGCCACCCGGACTTGCGCGGTTTTTATGAGCGGCGCGGGTTCAGCTTCGACCCTGAACTGCCCTATGCGATGGCTGAGCGCCTGAGCCGATATGCGCGTAGCAAGCCGATGATTGCGATGGGGTGGGAGCCTTCGCGCCCTTCCTGACACAGCTCGCTCCCACAGGGTTCGGTGGGGTATCAATCGTCGGCCGCTGGGTCCAGGTCCGGGAACATCACCTCGGTAAACCCGAACTTGCTGAAATCACTGATACGCGACGGGTACAAGCGCCCGATCAGGTGATCACACTCATGCTGCACCACCCGCGCATGAAAGCCCGACGCGTAACGCACGATCGGCTCGCCCTTGGGATCGAAGCCTTCGTAGCGGATGTCCCGGTAGCGCTCGACCGCCCCGCGCAGGCCCGGCACTGACAGGCAACCTTCGAACCCCTCTTCCATCTGCGGGCCCAGTGGGGTGATCAGCGGGTTGATCAAGATGGTCTGGGGCACCGCCTCGGCGTCGGGGTAACGCGCGCTGTGCTCAAAGCCGAAGATCACCAGTTGCAGGTCCACGCCGATCTGTGGCGCCGCCAGGCCGACGCCGCCGACGCTTTCCATGGTCTGGAACATGTCGTCGATCAGTTGCCACAATTCTGGGCTGTCGAACATTTCGGTGGGCACTGGCGGGGCGATGCGCAGCAGGCGTTCGTCGCCCATTTTCAGGATGTCACGGATCATGGTCGGGCTTCGTCAGGGTGGGGATGAGGGATGGAATGGTCGCGGCCCAGGCCCGACACATGCTGTTTTTCGTGCTCGCCCGCGCTCTTTTCCCCCGGGTTCTTGCCCTCGGTGGACATGTGCTCGATCACCGCATTCATCTCCGCACCGAGCAGCAGCACTGCCGAAGAAATATAGAAATACAGCAACAACACGATGATCGCACCGATGCTGCCATACATGGCGTTGTAGTTGGCAAAGGTCTTGACGTAAAACGCAAAGCCCAGGGAGGCAATGATCCACACCACCACTGCCAGCACCGACCCCGGCGTGATGAAGCGAAACTCCTGCTTGACGTCGGGCATCACGTAATAGATCAGCGCCACGGCCACCATCAGCAAGATCACGATCACCGGCCAGCGCACGATCGTCCAGAGCGTGACGATGAACTCCTCCAAGCCGACCTGGGCCGCAATCCAGCCCATTACCTGTGGCCCGAGTACCATCAACGCCGCAGCGGCCAGCAGCATGCCGGCGATACCGACGGTGTAGAAGATCGACAGCGGAAAACGCTTCCAGGCCGGGCGGCCTTCCACCACATCGTAGGCGGCGTTCATCGCGCTCATCATCAGTCGCACGCCTGCCGAGGCGGTCCACAACGCAATGACGATACCCACCGACAACAATCCGCCCTTGGATTGCTGGAGCTGGTCGATCACCGGGTTGACCTGCTCCAGGGCCTGGGGTGGCAGCACCAGTTCCGATTGCAGGCGCAGCCAGGAGAAAAAGTCCGGCAGGTGCAGGAAGCCGATCAACGCGATCAAAAAGAGAATGAAAGGAAACAGCGAAAACAGCATTTGGTAGGCCAATGCCGAGGCGTAGGTCGACATCTCGTCGTCGAGAAACTCGGTCACGGTGCGCATCATCACACGATGCAAGGGTAAGCCTTTCAAGGCCGGGAACATCATGTGCGTCTCCTTTCGCCGCAAAAAAGGGGGTCGCTTGGCGACTCAGGGGCCGTTATCACAACAAAGTAGCCTGTTTGGCGACGCTGGATCAATTTCGTCTTTCATGCCCGACGCTGAATTGACCGGCGATTGCCGAGCCAAGTTTCATTGTTCCTACAGGCGGGGCTTTATGTTTGCCCGGCAACGACCGAGAATGCTCCACGTATTCAGGCTGCGGCCTGAAGCTCCAACCCCGTAGGAACGTTATGAAACTCGATAAAAAGCAGGCCATCGCCCGCAGGAACCAGGAACTGGGCGGCGCCGTACTGGGCGTCAACAACTGCCACTTCAGCGAATTGAACCGCAACCGCAACATCTTCTGGTTCGATATCCCGGTGGCGCGCCTGGCCATCGGTCAATACGAATGGATTCACCTGCTGCTGCACACGCCGGCCACCGATGAGCTGCTGCACCTGAAGGTGCCGACCGTGTTCCTGCGCGAGAAAATGGAAGGCTTGGAAGTGCGCAACCAGGGCAAGCGCAAGGCGGCCCTGAGCCTGGAGCTGAGCGCCGACAAGGATTCCTACCTGCAGGACATGCGGCCAGGTGGTACTAACCTGGATTTTGCGCAGTTCCGGTTGTAACCGGACCCGAGAAGCACCCGCACCCTGTGGCGAGGGGATTTATCCCCGCTGGGCTGCGCAGCAGACCCAAAAAGCGAGGGCCGCTTCGCAGCCCAACGGGGATAAATCCCCTCGCCACAAAAGCGGTCTCGCTTCAGGTCATCGCCCAACAAAAAGCCCCACTTCTGCGGGGCTTTCGTCTACAAGCTTTTACTTCTTCAGCCCCAGCTTCCTGAGTTCTTCATCCCGCAACTCGCGCCGCAGGATCTTGCCCACGTTGGTGGTCGGCAAGGCATCACGGAACTCCACGGCCTTGGGCACCTTGTAGCCGGTGACGTTGGCACGCATGTGTTCCATCACCTGCTCCTTGGTCAACGTGACGCCCGGTCGTGCGACGATGAAGATCTTGATCGCCTCGCCGGACTTCTCGTCCGGTATGCCGATGGCCGCGCACTGCAGCACGCCCGGCAGGGTTGCCAGCACGTCTTCCAGCTCGTTGGGGTACACGTTGAAACCGGAGATCAGGATCATGTCTTTCTTGCGATCGACGATCCGCATGTAGCCGTCCGGCTGGATCAGCGCGATGTCGCCGGTCTTGAGCCAGCCTTCGCTGTCGAGGATCTCGTCGGTGGCGTCCTGGCGCTGCCAGTAGCCCTTCATGACCTGCGGACCTTTCACACACAATTCGCCGATTTCGCCCAATGGCTGTTCGACGCCCGCGTCATTGATCACCTTGCACAGCGTCGACGGCACCGGAATGCCGATGGTACCGACCTGGATGTTCTGGATCGGGTTGACGGTGGCCACCGGGCTGGTTTCGGTCATGCCATAACCTTCGCAGATCGGGCAGCCGGTCACCGCTTTCCAGCGCTCGGCAGCGGCCAGTTGCAGGGCCATGCCGCCAGACAGGGTGACTTTCAGGGCCGAGAAATCCAGCTTGCGGAAGGCTTCGTTGTTGCACAGGGCCACGAACAGCGTATTGAGGCCGACGAAACCGCTGAACTTCCACTTCGACAGCTCCTTGACCATCGCCGGCAGGTCACGCGGGTTGCTGATCAGGATGTTGTGGTTGCCGATCAGCATCATCGCCATGCAATGAAAGGTGAAGGCATAGATGTGGTACAGCGGCAGCGGGGTGATCAGGATCTCGCAACCTTCATTGAGGTTGGAGCCCATCAGCGCCTTGCACTGCAACATGTTCGCCACCAGGTTGCGGTGGGTGAGCATCGCGCCCTTGGCCACGCCGGTGGTGCCACCGGTGTATTGCAGCACGGCGACATCGTCGCTGGTGGGGTTGGCTTCGCTCACGGGTTGGTCGTGGCCTTTGCTCAGCACGTCGTTGAACTTGACGGCCTTGGGCAGGTGATAGGCCGGGACCATCTTCTTGACGTACTTGATCACGCTGTTGATCAACAGGCGCTTGAGTGGCGGCAGCAGGTCGGCGACTTCGGTGACGATGACGTGCTTGACGCTCGTCTTGGGTACCACGGTCTCGGCCAGGTGCGCCATGTTCGCCAGGCACACCAGCGCCTTGGCCCCGGAGTCGTTGAACTGGTGTTCCATTTCCCGCGCGGTGTACAGCGGGTTGGTGTTGACCACGATCAGCCCGGCGCGGATCGCACCAAACACGGCCACCGGGTACTGGAGAACGTTAGGCAACTGCACGGCGATTCGATCGCCGGGCTGTAAATCGGTATGCTGCTGCAGGTACGCGGCAAAGGCACCGGACAACTCGTAGAGTTCACCGTAGGTGATCGTCTTGCCGAGGTTGCTGAATGCCGGCTTGTTGGCAAAGCGTTGGCAGGACTGCTTCAACACCGCCTGAATATTCGGATACTCGTCTGGATTGATGTCGGCAGCAATCCCAGCTGGGTACTTATCCTTCCAAAAGTCTTCAATCATGGAAGCCCACTCCTCAGCAACGCGAATTCTCACCGCATTTGATGCGATTATTATTGGTGTGTGTTTATTGGTGAATCTGGCTTGAATCAAGGCCGAGAAGTCACAAAAGCGCGCCGAGAGTAGCAGCTTTGCCGGGGGCCGACTAGAGCCAAAAACAGCCCCCACAGTCACAAACATGACTCATGAATGATTCATAGTCATTTTTAGAGTAAAAATTCCAAACACCATCTGAATCGCCCTGGATACCCAAAAAACTGTGGGAGCGAGCAAGCTCGCTCCCACAGGGGGTTCTACTGGACCTCTCTGGCCTCAGGCGATATCCCGCAGCTCCCGCCGCAGGATCTTGCCCACCGGGGTCATCGGCAATGAGTCCCGCAACACGATGTGCTTGGGTATCTTGTAGCCGGTGAAGTTCTCCTTGCAGTAGGCCTTGAGTTCTTCAAGGCTGACGCCGGTTTCGCGCGCCACCACGAACAGCTTCACCGCCTCCCCCGAGCGTTCGTCCGGCACGCCAATCACCGCACAGTTGGCCACCTTCGGATGGGCCATCACCACGTCTTCGATCTCGTTGGGGTACACATTGAAGCCCGAGACAATGATCATGTCCTTCTTGCGGTCGACGATGCGCACGAAACCGTCCGGGTCGATCACCGCAATATCGCCGGACCTGAACCAGCCGTCGTGGTCCAGCACTTCGGCCGTGGCCTCGGGCTTGTTCCAGTAGCCTTTCATGATCTGCGGGCCCTTGATGCACAGCTCGCCGCGCTCGCCCAGGGGCTGCTCGACGCCATCGTCGTTGATCACTTTCATCAGCGTGCCCGGCACCGGCATTCCCACCGTGCCCAGCCGGGACTTGCCGCCGTAAGGATTGGCACTGGCCACTGGTGAGGTTTCGGTCAGGCCATAACCTTCGGTGATGCCGCACCCGGTGATCTGCTCCCAACGCTCGGCGGTGGCTTTGATCAGCGCCGTGCCACCTGAGTTGGTGACCTTGAGGTTGGAAAAATCCAGGGTCTTGAAATCCGGATGGTCCATCAAGGCCACGAACAACGTGTTGAGCCCCAGCAGCAGCGAGAAACGCCAGTTCTTCAGTTCCTTGATGAAACCACCGATGTCCCGCGGATTGGTGATCAGCACGTTGTGGTTGCCGGTCACCATCATGCACATGCAGTTCGCCGTGAACGCATAGATATGGTAAAGCGGCAGCGGTGCGATCATGACCTCCTGGCCCTCGCGCAACAGTGGATGGCCGTCATCGCCGAGCTGCCCCAGGCAGGCCCGAGCCTGTTGCATGTTGGCCACCAGGTTGCCGTGGGTCAGCATCGCGCCCTTCGCCAACCCGGTGGTGCCGCCGGTGTATTGCAACACCGCAATATCGTCGAGGCTGACTTTCAGCGGCTTGATGCCCTGGCCGCGTCCCAGGCGCAAGGCGCTCTTGAAGGAAATGGCCTGGGGCAGCGAATAGGCCGGGACCATTTTCTTGACCTTGCTCACCATCGTGTTGACCAGCCAGCCCTTGGCGGTGGGCATCAGGTCGCCCATCTTCGCTTCGATCAGGTACTGCAGGTCCGTATCGGGCAACACCTCCTGGACTTTCTGCCCGAACATGTTCAGGTACACCAGCGCCCGGGCACCGGAGTCCTTGAACTGATGACGCATTTCCCGCGCGGTGTACAAAGGGTTGGTGTTGACCACGATCAGCCCGGCGCGCAAGGCACCGAACACGGCGATCGGGTACTGCAGGATGTTGGGCATCTGCACCGCGATTCGATCACCTGGCGCCAGGTCGGTATGGGCTTGCAGGTAGCCGGCGAAAGCCGCGCTGTAGCGCTCCAGCTCGGCATAGGTGAGGGTCACCCCCATGTTGCTGAACGCCGGACGGTCGGCAAATTTCTTACAGGAACGTTCGAACACCTCGATCACCGACTTGTAGGCCCCAAGGTCGACATCCAGGGGCACCCCGGCCGGGCGTTTGTCATTCCAGAAATCAGGCTGCATTGTTTTTGTCCTCTTTACCTGAGCATGTCCGGGCCGCATCTGTATCGCTTGCAGAGGCGGAGCTCCTGGGACACTAGCAGCTATGGCCAATCAGGCAAATATGGCAACCTGCGTCATAGATTGTGTGAATCTTCTTGCCATGGCATAGCCTGATCAGGCGAGACGCAGCGGATGCGCTATACAATGCAGCGACGCTGCGTCTGACTTTGTGCAAAGGAATCGCCATGATCCACCAAACGTTCTGGCTGACCGCGACCGACCATAGCCGCCTGTTCGTCAACCAGTGGCTGCCCGAAACCGCCCCTTTGGCGGTGATCATGCTGGCTCACGGCATGGCCGAACACAGCGGCCGCTACGCCCGTCTGGCCCAGGCACTGTGCGACGAAGGCTATGGTGTCTGCGCTGTGGACCTGCGCGGCCATGGCAAGAGCGGCGAGGAAGCGATTCTCGGCCATTTTGCCGACGAGGACGGCTGGACCAAGGTCGTGGGCGACCTGGCCAGCCTCAACCACCACATCGTCCAGCAATATCCCGATACCCCCATCCTGCTGCTGGGCCACAGCATGGGCAGCTACATCGCCCAGGGTTACCTCTTGCATCACAGCGCCAGCCTGCACGGGGCGATTCTCAGCGGCTCAAACTTTCAGCCGGTGACGCTCTACCGCAGCGCTCGCCTGATCGCCCGCTTCGAACGCTGGCGCCAGGGTGCCACGGGGCGCAGCGCGTTGATCGAGTGGCTGTCGTTCGGCAGTTTCAACAAGAAATTCAAACCCACGCGCACCCCCTTCGACTGGCTCAGCCGCGACCCGGCCGAAGTCGACAAGTACGTCCACGACCCGCTGTGTGGCTTTCGCTGCACCAATCAACTGTGGGTCGACCTGCTCGGCGGGTTGCAGCAAATCAGCAAAGCGTCCAATCTCGCCCAGATCGATCCGGGCCTGCCTCTGCTGGTGATCGGTGGCGAATGTGATCCGGTGAGCGAAGGCAAGCGTCTGAAGGATCTGGCCGACGCCTTGCGTGACGCCGGCATCCGGCACCTGCAATTGACGATTTATCCGCAGGCCCGACACGAACTGTTCAATGAAACCAACCGCGATGAAGTGACCGCCGACGTGCTGGCCTGGATTGCCCAGGCCCTTAGCCACAAGCGGCCGCCACGCAGCGAGTAGGCTTGCAGCATTTATCCTTTACTCCTTCACAGGATTTGAAACAGATGACCCAGGTTACCAACACCCCTTACGAAGCCCTCGAAATCGGCCAGACCGCCAGCTACAGCAAGACTGTCGAAGAACGTGACATCCAGCTGTTCGCCGCGATGTCGGGCGATCACAACCCGGTGCACCTGGACGCCGAGTTCGCCGCCGCGAGCATGTTCAAGGAACGCATCGCCCATGGCATGTTCAGCGGTGCGCTGATCAGCGCGGCGGTAGCCTGTGAGTTGCCTGGGCCGGGCACGATCTATATCGGCCAGCAGATGAGCTTCCAGAAACCGGTGAAAATCGGCGACACCCTGACCGTGCGCCTGGAGATCCTGGAAAAACTGCCGAAATTCCGTGTGCGCATCGCCACACGTGTGTTCAACCAGCGCGACGAGCTGGTGGTGGACGGCGAGGCCGAAATCCTCGCGCCGCGCAAGCAACAGACCGTGACGTTGCCGACGTTGCCTACGATTACTGTTGGTTGACTACCACGGTCTAAGGTGAATGACATGTGGCGAGGGGATTTATCCCCGCTGGGCTGCGCAGCAGCCCCTGTGCGCAGGCTGACACACCGCAGTGGTTTAAGGTATTGGGGCCGCTTCGCGCCCCAGCGGGGATAAATCCCCTCGCCACAAAATTATGGCTGGTCTTCGCGCACCTGCACGCTCGCCGTCATCCCGGCGCTCAGGTTCACCCCCTCCGGCACCTTGTCCAACTTGATCCGCACCGGGATCCGCTGGGCCAAGCGCACCCAGTTGAAGGTCGGCTCTACTTCCGCCAGCAACTGCGCATCGGGGTTGGTGTTGCGGTCGGTAATGCCGCGGCTGATGCTTTCGACATGCCCCTCCAGCGCATGGCCGGCGCTCATCAGCCAGATCTTGACCGGATCGCCTACGCGGATCCTCGGCAGCTTGGTTTCTTCGAAATAGGCCTGCACATAGAACGTCGAGTCGTCGATCAGCGCCATCACCGGCTGCCCGGCATTGACGTAGTTGCCTTCGGCCAGGCGCAGGTTGGTGATGTGGCCGCTGCGTGGGGCCAGGACCTGGCTGCGCGCCAGGTTCAGTTCGGCGACCTTGGCCTCAGCCTGGGCTTCGCGCAGTTCGCCGCGGGCGATGCCGGCGTTGATCTGGGCGTTTTCCCGCAGTTCGGCGCTGATGGCCTGAGGCCCAAGGGCGGCGCGGCGGCTGGCTTCGTGTTCGCGCAAGCTCAGTTGCTGCTGGCGCGTCTGCACCACCGCCCGAGCCTTCTCCAGGGCCGCCTCGAAACGCTCACGGTCGATACTCAGCAACACATCGCCGGCCTTGACCTGCTGGTTATCCACCGCCTTGAGCTCGCGCACCCAACCCGACACATCGGGTGCAATCACCACCACGTCGGCGCGGATCCGCGCATCGCGGGTCCAGGGTGTGAGCATGTAGTACTGCCACAAGTGAAACCCGGCGAAGATCGCCACGGCCACCATGCACAGCGTGACGGCGACACGTACGGATGTACGCATGTTCAACTCCTATAGCGGCCCGAGGACCACGGTAATAACGGTCAGGACACAGACATACAGGGCGCAGTCGAACAAGGCTTCATGCCAGATCCAGCGCCCGGCCGGCACCAGGCTGAGCAACAGGCGCAACGCACCGGTCACCAGCAACGCCAGCACCACATAAATCAGGAACGGGCTGAGCAACACCCCGCCAATCGACCATTCACGCAAGCCCATGGCTGTGCTCCCGTCGTTCAGGTTCGTGCTGGTGGCACCAGGCGCGCCAGCTGTTTTGCAATTGCACCACCGCGCCCTGGGCCAGCTTCAATGCGTCACCGGGCGGCTGGGTCGACAAGACTTTCAGGAACTCGGCGCTCGCTGGGGCCAGCGCATCGGCCTGGTCACCGGTCGGGCCGTGTTCGAGCACCTGCTCCAGCGCTTCGAAATAATGACGCTGAGCCCGGGTATCAGGCACTTGGGCGACGGCCAGGCTCAGGCGCAAATGCAACAGTTCATCGCCAATGTCCAGGCCAAGCAAACCATCATCCCAGCGGCTGCGCGCCTGCACCGGCAATTCAGGGTAATGCCGCGCCAGTTGCAACAACCGGTCGGCCATGCGCCCGCCGAACCAGCTCTCGGCGCCACGCAGGCTGCGATGGGTCAGGCGCACCAGATCGTGGAGGGTCGCGGCCAGCAGGCGGCGGCTGTGCCAGGCCGGGTTGCGCAAAATCAGCAGATTGAAGGCCAGCACCGCGGCGCCCACGCCAATCATCATGGCCTGGGCGTTGTTGAAGAACGCCGCGACGTCGTACTTCATGGCATTGAGCGGTGAAATCAACACCACGAAATGCAGGCAGAACGACGTCGCCGTGGCGAATATCTGCGGCTTGGCCATACCCAGCGCGCCGAAAAACAACGGCACGCCCATGGCCATGCAGAGCATCGCAAAACTGCTCCATTGCGGGAGCAGGAGCTCACCGATCACGAACGCCGTCGGCACGGCCAACAAAATGCCCCGGAGAAAACTCATGCCGATCTGCGCGCCGTTTTCGCGGCTGGCAAACAGGCTGCACACCACGCACGTCAGCACCAACGCGCCCGAAGCAGCGGGCCAGGCTGTCGCCAGCCAGAAACAGGCCACCGCCAGGAACGCCAGCGCGCTGCGAGCACCAAAGACCATGGCCAGGGACAGATCACGATGAGGCGCCAGGGTTCGCGGTGGATCCGCCGCCTCCCTGCCCTCCTGCACCGCCGTCAGGGCTGCGCAGGCGGCCAGGGCGGTATCGAGCAACAAGGCGAACCGCGCCAGGCAATAACTTTGCGCCGAGCTGATCTGCGGGTCGTGAGACGCATCCCATAACCGGGGGCGCAAGGCTTGCAGGGTCGCACTGTCGGCGTCGAGGGCCTGCTGCACCTCGTTCATCCATGGCTGGAGAGCCTCGGCCTCCTCGGGATCGAGCTGTTTCCACTGCCGCCGCACCGAGCGCGAAAGGCGCAGCAACATCAGCAATTTCTGGCTCAAGCCGCTGATCGCCCGGGCTCGCTGTCGGCCACGGCTGCCTTCGAACCAGGCATGTTCGCGCTGGGCATCCACCGCGACGATCCTGCCCAGAATTTCCAGCAACCCTTTTCGCGCCTGGACATCGCCAGCCAGGGTCGCACGGGCTGCCTGCATGCCGCTCTGCCAGGCGGCAAGGGCCTGACCGGCCAGTTGCCGCTCGACCCGCAACGGCCAGAGCAAGGCACTGGCCGCCGTGGCACAGACAATGCCCAGGCTGATCTCGGTGCAACGCGCCACTGCCTGGTCGAACACACCCAGCGGATGGGAAATGGCCGGCAAGGCAATGATCGCCACCGTGTAACCGGCCAGCACGAATGAATACGACCAGGCACTGCGCAGCAACGTCGAACAGGCTGTGCACACCCCCAGCCAGAGCGCCAAGGCCAGCAGGAACAACCAGGGCGCCTGGGCAAACAGGCCCATGAACACCACCGACATGACGGTGCCTACCAGCGTGCCGACCAATCGTGCCAACCCCTTCTGCACCACCATCCCGGACAGTGGCTGGGCGACGATGATCGCGGTCATCAGCGCCCATGACGGCTGCTCCAGCCCCCAGCGCAGCGCCAGCCACAACGCCAGCCCAGCGCCAAGCACCGTCTTGATGGCGAACTGCAAGGCGAGACGGTCGGGGGCAAACAAGGCCTGGAAGGTAATGGGCACGTAAGAGGCTCTTCTGGGGGGAAGCAATAACGATAGATGCAATATGGGGTGGTTGGCAGGCGCTAATTATTAGCTAGCTAACTATACGAGTCCAGAGGTGATTCTGACGAATTCAACAACACACTCTTTCTGGGCCTGATACACAGTTGAAGAGAATCATTGCCGCTTCGACAGGGCTAAAGAGAACGCTTTTGTGGTGAGGGGATTTATCCCCGTTGGGCTGCGCAGCAGCCCCTGGAGCCAACACCTCGGTATATCAGCTGTATTGAGTGGGGCTGGTTTGGGGCTGCTGCGCAGCCCCACGGGGATAAATCCCCTCGCCACAACGGTGCTCACTTTCGATCTGAATAGCCTCCCATGAAAAAACGCCAGGCAAGCTGGCGTTTTTTCAGGTCAGGGCCCGTGTTAGCTGGCACGCGCCTGGTTACGCAGGGCCTTGACCTGGTCATGGTTGCGTTGAACGCCATGGTACTGACGCTCGACCAGGTCACGAATACCGACCAGGTTGTGCTTGGTGATTTTTTCCAGCGCCTCTTTGTAAGCCTTGAGCGCATGGTCTTCGCCACGCTCGGCTTCGTTGAGCACCGCTTCTTCATCCTTGCCGGTGAACATGGATTTCACGTCGACCCAGCGACGGTGCAGGTCACCGGCCACGCTGGTGGAGGTTTCCGGATCACCGCCCAGGGAACGTACGGCCGCTTGCAGCTCGGCTGCCGCAGTGGCGCAATCGGCGGCACGCTTGACGAACAGGTCCTTGAGTTCTCGATGCTTGATGTCTTCAGCGCAGGTCTTGAAGCCTTCCTGGCCATCTTTGCTGGTCTCGATCAGGTCGTTCAAGACGGAGATGGATTCTTTGTTGATGTCAGTCATTTTTCAGTTCCTTTGCTTGGTGAATAAAAAACCTGCAAGGGATGTTGCATCGGCCATGCCAGTCAAAGTACCTCGTTAATTTTCTTTAAAATCAGGTAGTTAACAAAAAACAAGAAAACTGTATCCGCGTTATTTGCATGATCTGTCATTTGGCCTGCATGCAGAATGCCTGTATTTTCGAGGCAGATTTGAATCAGACGATTGCCATGAACCCGGAAAAGCTCGAATTGCTCATCACGCGTCAAATGCCGTTCGGCAAATACAAGGGTCGAATCCTGGCTGACCTGCCCGGTCAATACCTGAACTGGTTTGCCCGCGAGGGTTTTCCTCACGGTGAACTGGGTGGCTTGCTGGCACTGATGCAGGAAATCGATCACAACGGGCTGTCGGACCTGCTCGATCCCTTGCGTGCCAAACACGGCAAACCCAAGCCTCGCCCCTGACCAGTTGAGCCCCTGTCATGCCCGAAAACACGCTACGCGCCCATGATGAAGCCTTCTGGCAGACGTTTGTCGACCGCTACGATGTCGATCCCGCCGGGCCGCTCAACCTGGAAAACGGTTACTTCGGGCGCATGTCCCGCACCGTGGTGGAGGAGTACCAGCGCAACATCGAGTTCATCAACCGGGGCAACTCGGTGTACGTGCGCCAGCATTTCGACCGTGAACACGGCGAAGCCATTCGCCGCCAAGTGGCCCGACTGATCCACACCTCCCCCCAGAGCGTGGCATTGGCCGGTAGCGCGGTGGATGCCTTGCAGACGCTGATTCGCAACTACAACGGCCTCAAGCCAGGCGATCAGGTGCTGATCTGTGATCTGGAATATGCCTCGGTCAAGAGCGCAGTGCGCTGGCTGGCCCGCCTGCGTGGCGTGGAGGTGATCGAGATCGTCCACCAGCACCCTGCCAGTTTCGAAAGCCTGGTGGGCACTTATCGCGAAGCGTTCATTCGCTACCCTCGCCTCAAGTTGATGACGCTGACTTACGTCAACCACCTCACCGGACTGGTGATGCCGGTCCAGGCCATTGCCGAGAGTGCCCGCGAGTTCGCCGTCGATATCATCCTCGACGGTGCCCATGCCCTGGGCCAGATCGATTTCGACCTGAAGAAGCTCGGGATCGAATTCGCCGGTTTCAACCTGCAGAAGTGGATCGGCGGGCCCCTCTCCCAGGGCTTTCTGTACATCGCCCCGCAGCGCTTGGCCGACATCGACCCGGACATGGACGAAGACAGCTACCCCGCCACCGACGTCCGCTCGCGCACGCCCCACAGCACGCCCAACATCCCTGCCTTGCTCACCCTGCCGCTGGTCTTCGAAGAACACCAGGCCCTGGGTGGCGCTTCGGCCAAAGGCGCGCGCCTCTGTTATCTGCGTGACCTGTGGGTGAGCGCCGTGCGCGATGTGCCAGGCATCGAAGTCATGACCCCGGATGACCGACGTCTCTATTGCGGGATCACCGCGATGCGCTTCACCGCCCAGGCCGATCAACGGGCGATGGCCGATCGATTGCTCAACGACCATGGGATCTTCACCGTGGTACGCAACACCAGCGTCGGGCCGTGCATCCGCATTACCCCGGGACTGATTACCTTGGCGAGTGATATCGAGCGGTTGACCCAGGCACTGATCCATCTGAGCCGAACATAGTTGTGGCGAGGGGATTTATCCCCGCTGGGCTGCGAAGCAGCCCTAAATCCTGACAATCTATATATGTCTCGTGGGTCGAGTCAGCAGTGTTGGGGGGCGCTTCGCGCCCCAGCGGGGATAAATCCCCTCGCCACAACTATGTTCGGCCATTGCAGCGCAGCACAATAAAAGCGAGGATCGAGTAGGAGGCGGATTTGCATCCGCCGTCCTCTCACACCACCGTACGTACGGTTCCGTATACGGCGGTTCAGGTTATGCAGATAAGCCGTTGATCGTGTCCAGTATCGAGACCAGTCCGAGTTGGTTCCACAGTTTCTTCGGCAGCGCCTGATTCATATGCGACGCCCCCGAGTTCCACCATGGGCCGCGGCCATTCGACGTTGACTTGCAGGCACGAGCTTCGCCAAGCCCCAAGCGCATTAAGTTGCGCGCCCTCGTCGAGGGCTGCTTCCATTGGCGCCAGATGGCACACCGAAGCTTACGTCGCACCCATCC